>NZ_JBFTIZ010000085.1:0-14050 GCF_056395165.1 Pedobacter sp. 10L46_2 | reverse complement strand
AGCCAGGTCATCCGACCTGGCTTTAAATTTTAAACAAAACTCAGACGAGCTAACAAATTTCGATTAGAAATTGTGTATGATTTGACTAAGGTATAACTATTTTATTAAATAGTCTACTAATTCCGTAGAATTAATATATAAATTATATATTTAGGGAAGGATTATTTAAAGTAATAGATCTATTTATACATAATTAATTAAACAAATCATGGCAGAAAAATTAAATCCAACACAAACCGCATTAGGTGATGTTGCCGCAAGGCCGCTGGCTATTGCAACCCGTACCGTGCCGCAGGCATCATTTATTACTCCAAGATGGTTGCCTCATCTTTTAAGCTGGACGCCCGTAGAGTCAGGGATTTACAGAGTGAACAAAGTAAAAGAAGGAGAATCAGTGGATGTAGATTGCTCTAACAGAGACGAACGTGTATTGCCTAACACATTTGTAGATTATGTAGCACAGCCACGTGAGTATCTGCTTAGTGCAGTAAATACCGTGCTTGATGTACATACCAGGGTTTCCGATTTGTATAGCAAACCTTACAACCAGATCAGTGAGCAATTGCGCCTTACTATTGAAGCCATTAAAGAACGTCAGGAAAGCGAACTGATCAATAATAAAGAATACGGTTTGTTGCACAGTATTGTACCTTCTCAGCGTATTTCTACACGTTCAGGAGCACCCACACCAGATGATCTGGATGAGTTGATCACTAAAGTATGGAAAGAACCCGGATTCTTCCTCCTTCATCCACTAGCGGTAGCTGCCTTTGGCAGGGAGTGTACACGCAGAGGCGTACCACCACCAACGGTATCTTTGTTTGGTTCTCAGTTCATCACCTGGAGAGGAATTCCTTTAATCCCTTCCGATAAAGTGCCTATAGAAAATAATAAAAGTAAAATATTGCTCATCAGAACAGGAGAGAGCCGTCAGGGTGTAGTGGGTTTATATCAGCCCGATCTTCCCGGTGAGCAATCTCCTGGTTTATCAGTTCGCTTTATGGGGATCAATGAAAAAGCAATTGCTTCTTATCTGGTATCTCTTTACTGTTCGCTGGCAGTTTTGGTAGATGATGCTATTGCTGTACTCGACGATGTTGAAATTAATAAATATCATGAATATAAATACTAGGTTATGAGTGGTACAATTAATGGTCCGAATGGACTGCCAGATGTACATCTCTTAGAGAAACTGGCAAATGAACTTTTTTTCTCGGCTCCCGGAACATTGGATAAAACTCAATCTTCACCTTTGGCAATTAATCAGGGAAATTCTGTCGATCTTCTGGATCCGCAAACAAGTTTGCCGGATGCAAATAATCTGGGGCTGGGGCATGTGCCTGCCTCCACACATGGAAGTGGGGGTATCTCACCCGGCACCAAATCAGTGAATGCCCTGCCGTTTGAAAACGACAGACCCTTTGAGAAAGAATTGAGCAAAGCCCTGGCTGCAGTTAATGTTTACAGTCCTTCTTCTCAATTGCCATTTACACCTTCGGCAGTTTTGGGAGAACATTCATATTACTTCTCTTCTGCAGAAAAGCTTGCCAAAGGAGACTACCGCGAAATAACTGGCCAATCTTACCCTGCATTTAACGTAAACATTGTTCGTAACGATTTCCCAATCCTTTCAGAGTATGTAAACGGAAAACCCCTGGTTTGGCTGGATAACGCTGCAACCACCCAAAAACCGCGACAGGTAATAGAAAGGTTAAGCTATTTTTATACACATGAAAATTCCAACATACATCGTGCTGCCCATGAATTAGCTGCCCGTTCTACCGATGCTTATGAAGCAGCAAGACAGAAGACACAGCACTTTATAAATGCCAGATCAGCAAATGAAGTGGTATTTGTACGCGGAACAACCGAGGCTATAAACCTGGTTGCAGATAGCTGGGGTGCCCAATATCTTCAGGAAGGAGACGAAATCATCATCAGCCATTTGGAACATCATGCCAATATAGTTCCCTGGCAGTTATTGGCCAAAAAGAAGAACTTAAAATTAAGAGTGATCCCGGTTGATGATGATGGACAAGTTATTCTTGATGAATATGCAAAATTGCTGAATCCAAGAACAAAGCTGGTTTCTTTCACCTTGGTATCTAATGCATTAGGAACGGTAACCCCGGCAAAAACAATTGTAGATATGGCTCATGCTGCGGGAGCAAAAGTGCTTGTCGATGGTGCACAGTCTGTTTCACACATTCGTACGGATGTACAATCACTTAATGCAGATTGGTTTGTGTTTTCTGGGCATAAAATTTTTGGGCCTACAGGTATTGGTGTATTATATGGTAAAGAGGAGTTGTTAAACAGTGCACAGCCTTATCAGGGTGGTGGCAATATGATTAAAGATGTAACGTTTGAACATACCCAGTTTAATCCCGCGCCATCACTTTTTGAGGCAGGAACAGGTAACATTGCGGATGCAGTTGGTTTAGGCGCGGCAATAGACTATGTTCAAAAGATTGGGATTGACAACATTTACAACTATGAGCATTTTTTGTTAGGCTACGCAACAAAGCAGTTACAGCAAATTCCAGGATTGCGCTTAATTGGAACGGCAGCTAATAAAACGAGTGTGCTTTCATTTGTATTAGATGGATTTACAACTACTGAAGTTGGCGAGGCATTAAGCAAAGAAGGTATTGCCGTAAGATCCGGCCATCATTGTGCTCAGCCCATACTGAGAAGGTTTGGATTGGAAGCAACGGTGCGACCATCTTTGGCATTCTATAACACTTGTGCAGAGATTGATAAATTGGCTGATACAGTTAGCAGCTTAAAAAACGGAAATCAATTTCGTGTAAGGTAGCAGATCTTATTAAGGCTGGTATATAGAAAGTATGCCAGCCCCAACTATTATTAAGCCAAAACTGCTATATTAGCGGAAGCAAGCAAACTATTAAATGGACCATCCTTATAAATCAGAACTTTTAGTAAACCTAAAAGCACATTATCTTGGCCGCAACTGGCGCTCAATTAGCTATTTTGATGCTAAAAGAGATGAGATTTTATTTGTTTTACCTGAAACGGATGATGTTAGCCATGCACTTAACAATTTGTATGAGGTTTTAGGAACATTGCCAGAGATCGATCATCCTAAGGAACGTGTAGTAATCAGTTTCTGCTATGAAAACGGCGATTCATACTGTTCGCGTTTAATTAATCCCAACAAACAGGACGAAATCAACCTTGCTTTGATTGGCTACCGTCCGGAACGCAAAATCCGTCCTGAAGAACTTCAGGAGATGGAATAGTAAAGCTTTCTCGCTCAAAATGTTACGATAGTAACGGATTATATTTCATAAATTAGAGTACACACAAATAAAACACGCTATGAAATCTAATTTATGTTTTTTCATACTGCTCTTCTATGGGCTGTATGTTCAGGCCCAGGAACAGCCTGATTTTGAGAAAAAGGTAAGGTTTGGGATTAAAACAGGCATTAACGGCTCTCTTTTTACACGCAACGTAACGCCCACAGCCAACTCAAAAAGAACTGACCTCAGTTATTTTAACCGCTATTTCCGTGCATCTGCACTTGTTGGATTAACTGCCGATGGGCGATTAACAGAACGAATTACACTGGGTGCCGAGTTGCTCTTTAATTCCAGAGGGATGGTTTACAGAGAAAAGAATAATTATGTAATTATTGTTGACGATGACGGACAGGAGCAGCAGGCCTATAATAACTATAATTTCAATATTGATTATGTAGAACTCCCAATCCTGATCAGTTACAATTTTAAACCAAGTGCATACAGACTCTTCTTATCGGCTTATGCCGGCATGGCACCGGGTATTGCTGTTAATTCGAAAACAAAATTAAGATATGAAGATGGGGTAGACGGCGATGGCGGCAGGGGCCGAAACGAAACGCTGCCTTTAAAATATGTAAATCATTTTAACAACAGCTTGCTTGCGGGTATTAAGGTGGGCGACAATAAACCATGTAGAATAAATCTCTATGGTGATTTTAGGATCAGTTATACCCTGCTGCCGGTTTTTAATCGCACTGTATCAGACCAAGGCGATAACCTGGATACCCGAATGCTTACCTTTTCCGCAAGCCTTGGTGTAAGGTTTTAATTAGTAAACCAGTCGTTATCGTAGTTTTACTGAGGTGTTGTTAGGGCTTTGCTAAGGCATTCCCAGGGCTTTTTGCCCTATCAAGGCCCTAGCAAAGCCCTATCAACGCCCTGTTAAAGCCCCACAGCCAAAAGTTTGATATAAAATGTATATTTTGCTGTTCTAACCAAATACATGTTTAACCCTATTACTAATAAAATGTTATATAAAACGATACTTACTTCCATTTTTATTATATTTTCCAATTTTGGTCTGCAGGCTGCAGATAAAAAACCATATGAAGCAGATCTTATAATTTACGGTGGCACCTCAGCAGCGGTAACAGCAGCAGTAACTGCTATAAAATTGGGTAAAACTGTTATTGTTGTTTCTCCCGATATTCATCTCGGAGGCTTGTCATCCAGTGGATTGGGTTTTACAGATACCGGAAATAAAGAGGTGATAGGAGGCTTATCCCGAGATTTTTATCATCGGGTTTATTTACATTATCAGCAAGATACTGCATGGAAATGGCAAAAAAAGGAAGAATATGGGAACAAGGGGCAAGGAACACCTGCTATTGATGGTAAAGACCGCACAATGTGGATATTTGAACCACACGTTGCCGAAAAAATAATGGAAGATTTTATCAAAGAAAGTAATATTAAAGTTTACCGCAATGAATGGTTAAACCGTAAAGATGGTGTAGAGATGAAGGATGGTAAAATTACATCAATCACTACATTAAGTGGTAAGCAATTTAGTGGTAAAATGTTTATTGATGCCACCTATGAGGGAGATTTGATGGCTGCGGCAAAGGTTAGCTACCACATAGGCCGTGAAGCAAACAGTGTATACGGAGAAACCTGGAATGGCGTGCAAACAGAAGTGTTTCAGCATGGCCATCATTTTAAAACAAATATAGATCCATATAAAGTTACCGGCGATAAAAGCAGCGGTCTACTGGTAGGCATATCCGACCAGGATCCGGGGATAAAAGGAGAGGGCGATAACAAGTTGCAGGCATATTGCTTTAGAATGTGTCTCACCAATAAGGCAGAGAACAGAATTACATTTCCAAAACCTGATAATTACAACCCAGCAAATTACGAATTGCTGGCTAGGGTGTTTCAGAGTGGATGGAAAGAGTTGTTTGATAAATTTGATGACATACCCAATCATAAAACGGATACCAATAATCATGGTCCGTTCAGTACCGATTATATTGGCATGAACTACGATTATCCGGAGGCTTCATACGAAAAGCGAAAGCAGATCATTAAACAGCATGAAGATTATCAGAAAGGATTAATGTATTTCATGATCACAGACCCACGTGTTCCGGCTGATCTGCAAAAAAGACTGCAAACATGGGGTTTATCTAAAGACGAATTTAAAGATAATGGAAACTGGCCCCACCAAATTTATGTAAGAGAGGCCAGAAGGATGATAAGTGATCAGGTACTTACAGAAAACGAAACTTTAGGACGGAAGGAAGTGCCTCAACCTATTGGGATGGGTTCTTATGCTTTAGATTCGCATAATACACAACGATATGTAACCGATAAGGGATTTGTGCAGAATGAGGGCGATATAGGTGTGCATGCCCCTAAACCTTATAGCATCTCTTATGGATCAATAGTTCCTAAAAAAGGAGAATGTGGCAATTTGCTGGTGCCGGTTTGTGTTTCCAGCTCCCATATTGCTTATGGTTCCGTTAGAATGGAACCTGTTTTTATGATCCTTGGTGAATCGGCAGCAACTGCAGCTGTTATAGCCATAGATGACCAGGTAGATGTTCAGCAGGTTGTCTATAAAAAACTGGAAACCCAGCTGCTAAAGCAAAAGCAGAGATTAAGGTTGAATTAATAAAATCAACTATTGTATTTTTATGGCAAATCTATTTGTTTTACTTTCGTTGAACTAAAGAATAGGGTTAACACCAAATATGAGCCGTAATAAATTATTGTATCACTTAATTAACAGTGTATTATTGTTAGTGCCGCTTCTTTGCGGTGTAGATGCCAGTGCTCAAAAAAACAATATAAGCTTTAATCACCTAACGGTAGAAGATGGTTTGTCGCAAAGCAGTGTACTCTCTATAGCTCAGGACAGTATGGGGTTTATGTGGTTCGGAACTAAAGATGGACTTAACAAGTTCAATACTCAAAGATTCGAAGTATTTAAGCACGATAAAAACAACAATGCCTCTTTAAGCAGCAGTCAGAATATTAATTATTTGCTTACAGACAGAAAGGGCAATTTATGGGTAGGTACACAAAAAGGATTAAATCTTTATTTGCCTAAAAGTAATTCTTTTAAGAGATTTCTTCACGATCCGAAAGACAAAACCAGTATCAGTCACAATATTATCAGGAATCTTTTTGAAGACAATAAGGGAAATATTTGGGTCGGAACAGACAACGGGCTAAACAAGATGATAGCGCCTGATAAATTTCAGCGTTTTTTATAGCAGCAGTACCAAGGGTCAAGGGTTGGCGCATTCATTAATAAAAGCTATTCATCAGGACCATAATAATGTACTGTGGATTGCTACTATGCAAGGCCTTACCAGCATGAAAGAAAAAAAAGGAAAGTATGTTTTTCAATCTTATTTTCATGACCCCAGCAATCCAGCTAGTTTAATTGATGACGACCTTAGTGCTGTTTTTGAAGACCAGTACCATAATTTATGGATAGGTACGCATAATAATGGACTGGAATTAATGGACAGGGCTACCGGCACTTTTAAGCATTACTCGGCAAAAGGCGGACCCAGTAGTGGACTTAGCAGTAATGTAATTCGCAAAATCAAGGCAGACAAAGATGGAAAATTATGGATCTCCACCTTAAATGGTATAGATATATTTGATGTTAAAACAGGGAAGTTCACGGTTCTGAACCACGTCCCTAATGATCCATTAACCTTAAACCAAAATTCTACTTATGATATTCTGAAAGATGCGGCAGGTTCCATGTGGGTAGGTACTTACTATGGAGGGGTTAATGTGTACCATGCCAACTCTACCCCGTTCAGAGAATACAAGACCAGTCTGGGCGGTAATGGCATCAGCAGCAATGTAGTTAGTGCTATTGTTGAAGACGAAAACCATAATCTGTGGATTGGGACAGAAGCCGAAGGGTTAAATTATTATAACAGAACAACCGGGAAATTCAAAGCTATAAAAAATGAAATAGGCAACCCTAATTCATTAAGTTCAAACCTGGTAAAAGCCATTTCAATTGATAAGAAAGGAAGTGTTTGGGTAGCTACTTATGAGGGGAAKCTGGATAGATATTTGCCTTTTTCGGGTACTTTTAAGCATTATAAACCAAATACTGCAGATCCACATGCCTTAAACTCTAACAGGATCGTTTGTTTGCTACACGACAGCAGGGGCAGATTGTGGGTGGGAACACGCGCACAAGGCGTTTTTCTTTATAATGAGGCTAAGGATAATTTTACGCTGCTCAATAGCGCTGCCTATAACCAGGAGTTAAAGTTTGTAAGAACTTTTTTTGAGGATTCTGCAAAAAATATATGGATAGCTACAAATTCTGGTATTTATATAGCTTCAGCAAGTTCTAATCAGATTAAAGAGTTCAAGAGTAATAGCATTGATTTTAAATTCGACGACATCAATTTTATTAAAGAAGATTCGAAAGGCAATATCTGGATAGGTAGCTATGAATCAGGGTTGATTAAGTATGATAAAAACCGAGAAATAAGTAGGTTTACGATTAATGATGGTTTACCTAGTAATAACGCAGTAGGTTTTTTGGAAGACAGTAAGGGGAATTTGTGGGTAAGTACTTCCAACGGTTTATCGAAATTTGATGGACGGGTTTTTAAAAACTATACTGTTGATGACGGGTTGCCGGGAAATGTTTTTAATTACAACTCCTTTTTTAAAGACAGTAAGAACGAAATGTTCTTTGGTGGCTATACCGGTATGGTGAGTTTCTTCCCGGATCAGATAAGAGATAATAAAAAGGTGCCCAAAGCTATATTTACCAGGTTAAGGTTGTTTAATAAACCCGTAAATATTAATGATAAAACAGGCTTGCTTACTCAAAATATAGGCTTAACAAAGGAATTAACTTTTTCTTATCATCAGAATATCTTTACTATTGATTTTGCCATTCTAAACTATGTAAAATCCGAAAAAAACAGATACGCTTATCAACTTAAGGGTTTCGAAAAAGAGTGGAATTATGTAACTAATCCACAGGCCGCGTTTACCAATTTGCCGGCGGGCAGGTATGTTCTTTTAATTAAAGGAGCAAATAACGATGGGGTGTGGACCAGCAAGCCCGAGGAGATGATCATTAATGTAAATCCACCTTATTGGAAAACATGGTGGGCATATCTTATCTATATACTTTTGCTTTCGGGGCTTATATTCCTTGTTTTAAGGTTCCTGTGGATAAGAACATTGCTAAGGAAAGAGCACGAGATTTATCAGATGAAGCTCGATTTCTTTACAAATGTATCCCACGAGATCAGAACACCACTAACCCTTATTGTAGGCCCGTTGGAGCATTTGGTAAACGAAACAAAGGAATCGCCTGCCTTAAACAGAAGATTACTTACGGTAAAGAAAAATGCTGGCCGGCTAACCAGATTGGTGAATGAGCTGATGGATTTTAGAAAAGCCGAATCGGGTAATATGGAACTTAATGTGGCACCGGGGAATATTGTAAGCTTTGTTAAAGAGATTTATATTTCATTTACCTACGTAGCCCTTAAAAATCATATTGATTATCGCTTTAACTGCGATGAGGACATCATAGAAGTGTATTTTGATAGTGAACAACTGGAGAAGGTATTGTTTAACCTGCTCTCTAATGCGTTTAAGTTCACACCTGATCATGGAATTATCCGCCTGGATATTCTTAAGACCAGCGACAACCAGGTCGAAATAAGGGTAGCTGATAATGGAAAAGGGATTCCCGAAGAAAGCAGGAATAAGATATTTACAAACTTTTATCAGGTTAGAGACCATCGCTCGGGAACTACGGGTACAGGAATTGGTCTGGCCTTAGCCGAAAAGATAAGCAGGTTGCATCATGGTCGTTTATCATTGGTAAATAATGAGGAGCTTAAAGACGAAGACGTTCATACTTGTTTTAGCCTGAGGCTTAAATTAGGGAAAGAACATTTTAAAAAGGATGAACTTATTGAACAGTATATCAGCAGTGAAAACCCTATTCTTTATCAGCAGGTATCGGAAATTGAACCGGTAAAGAATTATGAGCCGGCAGAGAAAACAGAAGACGGGATAACTGTTTTAATAGTAGAAGATAATGTTGAGGTAAGGAGCTTTATTGCGCAATCTTTAAAGCAGTCGTACCAGGTAATAGAAGCCAATAATGGCGAAGAGGGTGTAGAAATGGCGATAGAGAAGATTCCTGATATTATTGTGAGTGATGTGATGATGCCGGTTATGGATGGATTGGAGCTTTGTCGTACACTTAAAACAGACCCACGCACAAGCCATATTCCTATTATATTGCTTACTGCGCGTTCCGGCAATATCCATGAGGTAAACGGACTGAAAACAGGAGCAGAGACCTACATTACAAAGCCATTTAGCATTAACAGCTTGCAACTTAATATTTATAATCTGCTAACCTTGCAGGCTAATATGCGTAGAAAGTTTAGTCAGCAGATAACACTTCAGCCAACCAATATTTTAATAGAATCGGCCGACGAGGAATTCCTGAATAAAATAATGGGATATATCGAAGCCAATTTTAACAATGAAGATTTTAGTGTAAATACACTTGCTGCGGAGGTAGGGATGAGCACACCAATTTTGTACAAGAAAATTAAGGCGCTTACAGATCTTACGGTAAATAACTTCATCAAATCTGTTCGTTTAAAGCGAGCCGCTCAGTTACTAAAGCAGGATGTTTATACCGTTTATGAGGTTGCCTATATGGTGGGCTTTAGTGATAGTAAATATTTCAGTAAAGAATTTGCAAAGCAATTCGGACAAACCCCCTCAGAGTACAGTTTAAAGTAACCTTTTTTCTGAATTTAAGAAAATCACCCTCTTTCTTTAAGATTTTAACCCCTCTTGCATTTTATTGGCGCTTACATTAGCTAAACCAAATATGTAAATCACCGGTGTATGAACGAGGTATCTCAAGCAGTGTTCTCTTGTGCGCCCGCATCTTATGGTTTTAACTTAATAAATTAAACTATGAAAGCACAACTACTAAAAGTTTCAATGTCGCCTGCTCAGTCATTTAGTGTTAGGCAGGATGTGGTTCCATCTGTTAATAACAAATGGCATTATCACCCAGAATTTGAATTAGTTTATTTCAGTAAAGGAAAAGGCACCCAATTTATCGGAGACAATATTAGCAGGTTTAATCAAGGTGATATTGTTCTTGTTGGCCCTCAGTTGCCACACTACTGGCGATTTGATGATATGTACTTTAGAAATAATAATCCTGCCTCTAACCCTGACGTAAGAGTGGTTCATTTCTCTGAAAATATGTGGGGTGAATCTTTTTTGAATTTACCCGAGAATAAGCTGTTAAAGTCTGTTCTGGAAAAGTCGAGAAGAGGACTAAAGATTAAGGGTAAAAACAAACAGCATATTGCTGATTTGATTTCTGAAATGCCCAATGCAGAAGGCATAGACAGGATAATTATTTTAATGCAAGTGCTCGCTGAAATCACTAAGTGTGAAAAATTGGAAACGTTTTCATCAATTGGTTTTCAGCATGAAATGGAGCATCATGAAAAGGATCGCATTAACGATATCTACGATTATTCTTATGCTAATTTTAAGAACAAGATCACTTTAGAAGAAATAGCTGATGTAGCTAAGATCAGTCCTAATTCATTTTGCAGGTACTTTAAATCTCGCACCAGGAAAACCTATTCGCAGTTTTTGATAGAGATTAAAGTGGGCAGGGCCTGCGAACTATTAATTGAACACAGCCTTAACCTAAAACAGGTATGCTATGATTGTGGCTTTAATAACTTCGCGAGCTTTTACAAATGCTTTAAAAAGATCACAGGAAAAAGTCCGCTATGTTATCAAAAAGAATTTGTTACCAATTTCAGTTAAATATTAAACATACAATCAATAAACTAACCAACCAACCTAACAAACTACGGGTTTGAGCAACTCGTGAATTAACCAACCAAATATTTTAAACGCTATGAAGAAAAATGATACTCAAACAGTTTCATGTTATGGCTATTCTGTATGTAAATTATTCAGTTTCCTATCCTTACGGATGGTGATAATTGGGTTTTTACTTACCGGTTCAGCAGCCTTTGGGCAAACCATTAATATTACGGGAACAGTAAAGGACGGCGGAGGGGGAGCAATACCCGGTGTAGGCGTCAGGGTAAAAAATGCCAAAGTATCCACACAGACTGATGCAAATGGTAAATACAGCATTACAGTTCCCGATGCAAATTCAACACTTGTGTTTTCTTACATCGGCCTTGTTTCGCAGGAAGCAGTTGTGGGCAATAAAAAGGTAATTGATATTACCCTGAAAGAAGATGAGTCTGCATTGGACGAGGTTGTAGTAACCGGATACGGCGAAAAAGTTAAAAAACGTGACCTCACCGGTTCAATATCATCAGTAACTGCTAAAGACATTGCAGAACGCCAGCCACTTACTTTATTTGATGCATTACAAGGGCAAGCCTCTGGCGTATTGGTTACCAATGATAACGGCGATCCGGCCGGACAGGGAACCATCCAGATCCGTGGAGCTTCTTCAATAAATGCATCGGGTACTGGCCCTTTGTATGTAATCGATGGAATCATTAGTGAGAACGGGAATTATATAAACCCTTCAGACATTGAGTCATTTGAAATTCTTAAGGATGTAGCGTCTGCGGCCATTTATGGTGCAAGAGGTGCAAATGGTGTAATCATCATAACTACTAAACGAGGTAAAGAAGGTAAGCCGCTTATTGGCGTTCAGTATACTTATAACAGAGGTGAGCTGGCAAATAAAATAAGAACTATTTCTGCTGATGAACTTAGGTTTTACAGAATGATAAGAGGTGGTGGTGCCGGAATTGGCGGAAATGTCGATTCTATTAACCCTTATCTGAATGCTGACAATGATTATCAGGAATTATTGTTCAGAACATCGGAAAAGCATACTGTTAACTTGAGCTTAAGTGGAGGCTCAAAAGGAATAACTTATTACGGGGGCTTAAATTATGTAGATAATCAAGCCATCGCATTGAACAGCTGGATTAAAAGAATACAATCGAAATTAAATGTAGAATATGCCATATCAGATAAGCTGACCATCAGCAACAACCTTGCTTTTGCTTATCAGACAGGAAATATCCTGAACATTCAGAATACAGCAAGGCAGATCTTTGAACGTAATCCGTGGACAAGTCTTTATAGGCCCGATGGAACGCTTGCAGGTTTTACAGAATCGAAAAGAAACCCTGTTGCTTTTGCCTTGTTGGATAAGAACATCGATAATGATTACCTGGCTCAGTTTAACACCCAGGCCAAGTATAAGATTTATAAAGATTTGAGCATTACTACCATGTTCAATGCTCAACTCGATAATCAAAACAGTAGAAATGTAACTCCGGCTATTATAAACAATGCTGCATTTTCTACAGGAACAGGATCAACAGAAAGAAAGGTTTATTGGGAAAGTCAGACCTATATGAACTACAACAAAACTTTTGGCAAAGACCATACAGTAACTGGTGTAGCTGGTTTTACTGCCGATAGAAGACGTAGGGATGAGTATAGAATCAGGGTAGAGGAGTTGTTGAGTGACGATATTTTTACTTCGAATGTGGGGATAATTGACCCTACAAATACGGGAACATTTGCGACAGCAAATTCAAATGTATCATTGCTGGCAAGGGGATCATATAGCTATAAAGGAAGATATATTGTTCAGGGAACTATCCGCAGAGACGGATCTTCAAGATTTGGAGAAAATAACAAATGGGGAAATTTTATATCTATGTCGGCCGCATGGCGATTCTCTGATGAGAAATTTATGGATTGGAGCAAAAGTTTTCTGGATGATGCAAAGTTAAGATATAGTTATGGGTCAGCGGGAAATGATGCTATCGGCGATTATCAATCGTATACTACCATAAATTTTGGCGGTAACTATTATAACGGGTTAAGCGGAGCAGCAGAGAATGTGGTTTTAGGAAATTCGCTTATCCAATGGGAAACAGCTACATCTGCCAATTATGGAATAGACCTTACCATGATCAAAGGAAGGTTAACTTTTACAGCAGAGTACTATAACAAAACCACGAAAGACCTGCTTTATCAGAGCGAGCTGGCTAAAGAAACAGGAAAAACTCAGGTTGCAGTAAATTTAGGTACCATAGAAAATACAGGTCTGGAATTTACCGTTGTGGGCACTCCAATTAAAACCGAGAAGTTTGGCTGGGACGTAAATGCAAACATTACATTCCCTAAAGCAAGAGTGAAGAAACTTGCTGATGGTACTGCATTTTTATCGGGTAATAAATGGCTGATACAGGAAGGTGGTAAAATCGGTGACTTCTTTATTTTTAAGAATCTTGGTGTTTACCAATACGATGTGTCAAATGCATATACACCCGAAGGTAAAAGACTTACTCCTATAAACGTGGTGGTTAGTGAAGATGGTAGCACAGTGACCAGTTTTGGAGGATRTACTTTAGATGGGCAACCATACACCGGAACTGTTAAAAGTAAATATTATAACAATGTAAAACTGCAAGGTGGTGACACTGAGTGGTTTGATGCTAATAATGACGGAAATATTGACGACAATGATAAGATCATTGCCGGAAATGGTTTGCCAACTTATTATTTCGGACTAAGTAATACCTTTAGATACAAGAGATTTTCATTGAGCTTCTTGTTTAATGGTCAGTTCGGTAATAAAATCTATAACAGGGTAGCTGCTGACCAGAACCGATTTAACTCTACTTATTCTCCGCCAACAC
>NZ_JBFTIZ010000084.1:0-20442 GCF_056395165.1 Pedobacter sp. 10L46_2 | reverse complement strand
AAACAGTACAATAGACGGATTAAAAATTGAGTTTGATAAGGAATGGGTACACCTTCGCAGATCAAACACAGAACCAATTATTCGTATCTATAGTGAAGCCGGATCTGAAACTGTAGCCGAAGGTTTAGCTACAAAAATAATCTCCGACATCAAAGAAATATTAAAATTGAGTTAGTAAAAAAAATGGAAAGAATTTATTTAGATAATGCTGCAACTACACCCCTGGATGCAGTAGTGATAGAGGAAATGGTTAAGGTGATGAATTCTTATTATGGTAATCCATCATCCATACACGCCCAGGGACGTGAGGTACGTACATTAATTGAAAAGGCCAGAAAAACTGTTTCCGGACTTTTAAATGCAACACCTGCAGAAATTTTCTTTACATCAGGAGGTACAGAGGCTGATAATACAGCCATTCGTTGCGGTATTGCTGCCTTTAATATAAAACATGCCATTACCTCTAAAATTGAGCACCATGCAGTAGAACACACGCTTAATATGCTTTTAGAGCAAGGTGTAATTGATAAGCTGAGTTTTGTTAATGTGGATGCAAAAGGCAATATCGACTATGACCATCTTGAAGAGCTGCTTAAAAACAATGAGCGTTCTTTTGTATCCCTAATGCATGCAAATAATGAATTGGGAACTTTAACAGATCTGGAAAGGGTAGGTGATATCTGCGAACAATATAATGCCATTTATCATTGTGATACAGTACAAACCATGGGGCATTATGTGCACGATGTAAGAAAGCTTAAAGCTCATTTTATTGTTTGTGCTGCCCATAAATTACATGGTCCAAAAGGTGTTGGCTTTCTATACGTTAACCATTCTATAAAAATCAGTCCGATGATTTTTGGAGGTGCACAGGAACGCAATATGCGTGGTGGAACAGAAAATGTTTATGGTATTGTAGGCCTGGCAAAGGCCTTGCAAATAGCATATGGAGAAATGGCGGAACATCAACAGCATATACAAGAATTGAAGACATATTTGAAGGATAGGTTAAGTAATGAAGTACCTGATCTCTTTTTTAACGGAGAGACTGAACCTGAAAAAAGCTTGTATACCGTTTTAAATGTTTCTTTCCCGGCAATGGACATGGCTGATATGCTTTTGTTTAACCTTGATATTAACGGTATTTCTGCATCAGGTGGAAGTGCGTGTTCATCAGGGTCCAATATCGGGTCTCACGTGCTTACCGGTATAGCTGCTGATCCTAACCGCCCATCGGTAAGGTTCTCGTTTAGCAAATACAATACAAAGGAAGAACTAGATTTTGTAGTTGAGAAAGTGAAACAGATTGTGAGTCAAAATGTGACCGTATAGTTAACATTTTTAGTATAAATTATTAAAAGCCATCTTCAAAAGATGGCTTTTTTTCGTAACTCTGATCTTTTATTATTACTTTGTTACCATTATCAACTAGGGAATCTTCATTTTATTATGTTTATTTGTGTGCTAAATCGTTTAATTTTTTTAGAATTTAATATGAAACGAACCACAACAGTATTACTTTCCATGGCTTTAACGATGATCTTCAGTCATCATCTAAAAGCCCAGGAGACCGAAACAATTAAAAAAGATGGTCTTACCCTTAATTTTACCAGCCAGGATCCAACATTTGATCCTGCCCTAAAAAAAAGAATGATTGAAACTTTCTTTAAAGTTTATCCGTTGCTTAGTCAGGAGTATAATCCAAACACTAACAAAGAAGTCTATTTTGTGATTGATACGGCTTACGATGGAGTTGCGGCTACCGGAGCAGGAAAAGTAACTTATAGCGCAGCTTATTTCAAGAAATTCCCGGGAGATGTAGATGTGGTAACCCATGAGGTAATGCATATCGTTCAAAATTACGGACGTAGTAACGGGCCGGGATGGCTGACTGAGGGCATTGCCGACTATGTACGTTATAAGTTTGGAGTTGATAATCCTGGGGCAGGTTGGACGCTCCCTGAACTTAAAAGCACGCACAGTTATAAAAACAGTTACAGAATTACTGCAAGATTCCTGGCATGGTTAGAAAATCACGACAACAAAGGGATTGTTAAAAAACTAGATTCAAGCTTACGCGATCATACCTATACAAACGAGATATGGCAAAAAGAAACAGGTAAATCTTTAGATGACCTGTGGAAAGCATATTCAGAAAAACCAGCATTATAACCACATTTGATATTTTTTAACCATGATTAAACAATTTTTAACCGCCTCATTAGTTCTGGCATCCTCTGCGCTGTTTGCACAGACAGTGGGCAAAGTAACGGATCCAGTTGAATGGATTAATCCGCTAATGGGTACTGCAAGTAAGCCAGATTTGTCTAATGGAAATACCTATCCAACGATAGCTTTGCCATGGGGAATGAACTTTTGGACACCACAAACTGGTAAAATGGGCGACGGATGGGCTTATACCTACGACGCTGATAAAATAAGAGGATTTAAACAAACTCATCAGCCGTCTCCATGGATGAATGATTACGGTCAGTTCTCAGTAATGCCTGTAACGGGTAAAATGAGATTTAATCAGGATGACAGAGCAAGCTGGTATTCTCATAAATCTGAAACCGTTAAGCCTTATTACTATAGCGTTTATTTGGCTGATGCCGATGTGACAACAGAAATCACTCCTACAGAACGAGCTGCCCAGTTCCGTTTTACCTTCCCAAAAACAAATGATTCTTATGTAGTTATCGACGCCTTTGATAAAGGGTCATACATCAAAATAATACCTGGCGAACGCAAAGTAATTGGTTACAGTACCAGATACAGYCGCGGTAAGCTTGAAAACTTTAAAAACTACTTTGTTATTTACTTTGATAAGCCTTTTACATCTGCAAATGCATGGAGAGGTAAAAACCTTGCAAAAGATACATTGGAGTTGCAAAGTGATCATTCAGGTGCTATCATAGGGTTTAAAACCGAAAAAGGGGAGCAGGTTAATATGAAAGTTGCTTCTTCATTTATCAGCTTTGAGCAGGCAGATATCAATCTGACAAGAGAATTATCAAACGATAGTTTCGAAACAACCAAACAAAAAGGAAAAGCAGTGTGGAACAAAACACTTAGCAAAATCTCTGTTGAAGGTGGAACTATAGATCAGGTTCGTACTTTTTACTCGAGTTTATACCGCACTTTGTTTTTCCCTCACAAAATGTATGAGGTTGATAAGAGCAATAAGATAGTACACTATAGCCCCTACACTGGTAAAACAGCGCCAGGTTACAGATTTGCTGGTACAGGTTTCTGGGATACATTCAGAGCATTATATCCATTCCTTAACCTTGTTTATCCATCTGTTAATAAAGAAATGCAGGAAGGTTTGGTGAACGATTATAAAGAGGGTGGCTGGCTGCCTGAGTGGTCGAGCCCTAGCTATTCTGATTGTATGATCGGAAATAACTCTGCTTCTGTTGTTGCTGATGCCTACATTAAAGGTATGCGTGGCTACGACATCAATACATTATGGGATGCTGTAAAACATGGCGCTAATAATGAAGGCCCTGAAGCTACAGGTCGTCGCGGCGTTAAATACTACAATGAATTAGGTTATGTGCCTTACGATGTAAAAATCAATGAAAATGCGGCCAGAACATTGGAGTATTCTTATGATGATTTTGCGATCTATCAACTAGGTAAAGCATTAGGCAAACCTGCGTCTGAAATAGATATTTATAAAAAACGCAGTATGAACTATAAAAATCTGTTTGATCCATCAACAGGTTTAATGCGTGGTAAAAATCAGGATGGTAAATTCCAATCTCCTTTTAATCCATTCAAATGGGGCGATGCATTTACAGAAGGAAATAGCTGGCATTATTCATGGTCGGTATTCCAGGATATTGATGGATTATCTAAGTTAATGGGCGGTAAAGATAAATTTGTTCAGAAACTGGATTCCGTATTTACACTTCCTCCAGTGTTTGACGATAGTTATTATGGTGGTGTGATCCACGAGATTCGTGAAATGCAAATTGCAAACATGGGCCAATACGCTCATGGTAATCAGCCAATCCAGCATATGATTTATTTATATAATTATGCAGGCGCGCCATGGAAAACTCAATATTGGGTACGCGAAACGATGGATAGAATGTATAAAGCTACACCTGATGGATATTGCGGAGATGAGGATAACGGACAAACATCTGCTTGGTATGTGTTCTCTGCTCTTGGGTTTTATCCTGTAACTCCGGCTGTAGATCAGTATGTTATCGGTGCTCCTTTGTTTAAAAAGGTTACGCTTAATTTAGAGAACGGTAAAACGATTACCATCAATGCACCAAAAAACAGTGCTGATAACAAGTACGTACAGACCTTAAAGTATAACGGTAAACCATATTCTAAAAACTGGTTAAGCCACTCTACTTTATTACAAGGTGCTACTTTAGATTTTGATATGTCTGAGACACCGAATAAAGAAAGAGGCGCTAATGAGTCAGATTTCCCTTATTCGCTTTCAACAGATACTAGCAAATAGTACTTGTTAAATACAAAAAAAGCCCGGTAAAATATTTTACCGGGCTTTTTTAATTATAATATATTTTTTTAGTTCTTCATCATTTTAAGGAAAGCAGCAAGCTTAGCTTTCATCATTCTGCGATCTACAATGAAATCAAGGAAACCATGTTCCAAAACGAATTCTGCGGTTTGGAAACCCTTAGGCAGATCTTTCTTTATTGTTTCTTTAATAACCCTTGGACCGGCAAAACCGATCAAAGCACCAGGCTCAGCAATGTTAATATCACCAAGCATCGCATAAGAAGCAGTTACACCACCAGTAGTTGGGTCTGTAAGCAAAGATATATAAGGAACTTTGGCCTGACTTAACAGTGCAAGTTTAGCCGAAGTTTTGGCCATTTGCATTAACGAGAATGCAGCTTCCATCATCCGGGCACCTCCAGATTTAGAGATCATTAAAAATGGAACTTTATGTTTTATTGCATAATCAATAGAACGGGCAATTTTTTCACCTACTACCGAACCCATAGATCCGCCAATAAAATTGAAATCCATACAAGCTATAATGATGTCTTCACCTTCTATTTTACCGTGAGCAGCTCTAATGGCGTCTTTTAAGCCTGTTTTAGTCATGCTCTCTACCAACCTTTCAGTGTAGGGCTTGCTATCTGTAAAATTCAAGGGATCTCCTGATGTTAAATTTGAGAAAAGCTCGGTGAACTTATTATCGTCAAATAATACCTGAAAGTATTCCTTAGACCCTATTCTTAAATGATAGTCACAATATTGGCAAACATATTTATTCTCTATTTGATCGGCAGTATGTAATGCTTTTTTACAATTCGGACACTTGTTCCATAAACCGTCTGGCGCTTCTTTTTTTTCTTCAGTAAGCGTACTAATACCTTTTTTCTCTCTTTTAAACCAAGCCATGTTATTTCTTGAAAAATGCGATTACAAAGAAACAAAAAAAAATTAGAACAGTTTAAGGATACTTTAGTTAAACGATTATGAATGCCCAAATCATATAAAAAATATAAAATAATTCATGATCGGTTCATTACCAAGCCTAAACAATACGTTTTAATTGAAAATAATCCCCTTATTGGTTTGCCCAAAGTGATATTTTTCCTAACTTCGGCAGATATAAAATTATAAAAAATGAGTTTAAAAGGCTACAAGGGCGTAATTTACGGAGATGCCGTTCAGGAATTGTTTGAACAGGCTAAAAAACATCAATTTGCTTTGCCAGCAGTAAATGTTACCGGTACAAATACCATTAATGCAGTAATGGAAACTGCCAAAGCAGTTAATTCACCTGTTATCATTCAACTTTCTAACGGTGGAGCACAATTCTACGCAGGTAAAACATTAAATAATGATAATCTGAATGCTTGCGTATTAGGTGCAGTATCTGCAGCTAAACACGTTCATTTATTGGCTGAACATTATGGTGTTGCTGTAATATTACACACTGACCATGCTGCTAAAAAATTATTACCATGGATCGACGGATTGTTAGATCATGGCGAAAAATTCTTTGCAGAAACTGGAAAACCATTGTTTTCTTCACACATGCTTGACTTATCTGAAGAGTCTATCGAAGAGAATATGGAAATCTCTGCTAAATATTTAGCACGTATGGCTAAATTAGGCATGACCATTGAAATCGAGCTTGGTGTTACAGGTGGTGAAGAAGATGGCGTTGACAACAGTGATGTAGATAGTTCTAAATTATATACTCAGCCTTCTGAAGTAGCTTATGCCTACGAAGAATTAAGCAAAGTAAGTGATAAATTCACTGTTGCAGCTGCGTTTGGTAACGTTCACGGTGTTTATAAACCTGGTAACGTTAAATTACAACCAGTAATTCGATATGCAATGGGCAATGTGGGAAGGTATTTTGGATTACTATAAAGCAAACGAAGCTTATCTTCAAGCTCAAATCGGAAATCCTGATGGCGAAGATAAACCTAATAAAAAATACTACGATCCTCGTGTTTGGTTACGTAAGGGTGAAGAAGCCTTTGTTAAACGTTTAACACAAGCATTTGAAGATTTAAATTGTAAAGACGCAAGCGACAAATTATAATCCTTGGGTAAAAGTTACGAAGCGCCACAGGAATTATACTTGTGGCGCTTTTTTTGTTGCATTTAAAAGCTAAAAATAAATAGAAATCATGGACGCACTTCAGGTAATTAAGGTAAACAATCCGCAAGATTTGGATAAGGTATTTGCAATTAGAAAAACCGTTTTTGTTGAAGAGCAGAACTGCCCTCCAGAGCTGGAATGGGAAAATGAAGATGTTTCTAAACATTTTCTGGCATTGTTAAACAACGAACCTTGTGGCGCATGTCGTTGGCGCAAAACAGAAAATGGATATAAATTAGAACGATTTGCTGTACTAAAAAAGTTCAGAGGAAAAAGAATAGGACAGGCCCTGGTAGCTGCAGCCTTGTCTGACTTACCTTCTGATGCAGATTACATTTATTTAAATGCGCAGCTGGACGCAATGAGATTATATTCAAGATTTGGCTTTATAGCAGAGGGTGAACAATTTGAAGAAGCAGGTATACAGCATTACAAAATGGTTAAAAAGCACCATCACGCTTAGCGGGGTTGCTTGGGTAACACTATCATCATCCTGAAATAAATTCAGGATGATGATGGAATCAAAAATAAATTTAATACAAAGGGAAAACCTTTTGTGAAAACAGAACGGCTTCCTGCCACTTGTCCATATTCAGGTTTAAGGCCTCATTCCTGCTTTCTAAGTAGGTAATGAGTTCTTCTGTGGCCAGATTACCTGTCAGGTCGTCCGTAGCCATGGGGCAGCCTCCAAATCCTTTCAGTGCACTATCAAACCGGCGGCAACCACTTTCATAAGCAGTGTCAATTTTCTCAAAGCGCGTATCGGGTGTGCTGTGTAAATGCAAGCCGATCTCTGTGTTTTCAAATCTCTTCACCAGAGACGGTAAGATCTCTCTGATTTTTTCAGGAGAAGAAACACCTGTGGTGTCCGACAATGAAAGTATCTTCACACCATTGGCAATCAGTTCATCTGCCCACCTTTCAACTATTTCTACATTCCATTCATCCCCATATGGGTTTCCAAAACCCATAGATAAATAAACAACGGCTGTTTTACCGTATTTATCGCACAGTTCAAGCATCTGTTTTACCGTATCCATTGATTGTGCGATACTTGAATTGGTATTTCTTTGTTGAAACGTTTCTGAGATGGAAAATGGAAAACCCAGATAGGTTATCTCGTTGTGCGCAACAGCTTCTTCAACACCACGCAAATTAGCTACAATAGCCAGGAGTTTGGAACTTGTAGCGCTCAAATCCAGCTTAGCTAAAACTTCACGTGTATCCCGCAACTGAGGAATTGCTTTGGGAGATACGAAACTACCGAAATCTATGGTGTCGAACCCGACTTGTAAGAGCAGGTTAATATATGCTGCTTTAACGTCAGTATCTATAAAATCATGAATACCCTGCATGGCATCACGTGGGCACTCAATAAGCTTAATTGACTTTTGCTTCATCCTTAACAGGTTTGGGGTCCACTACTTCAGGTTCCGGGTTTCCTCTTAGAAACGGACGGATAATTAACCTTGTTCCGCGGTCGTAACTAAAATAGCTCCATACCCAGTTCACAAATACCACCAGTTTATTCCTAAAGCCAACAAGTGTCATTAAGTGAACAAACATCCAGGTAAACCAGGCAAATATGCCCTGAAACCTAACCTTATGGATATCTACAACCGCTCTGTTTCTGCCTACCGTTGCCATTGCCCCTTTGTCGAAGTACTTAAAAGGTTCTGTGGGTTTGTTGCCAATAATATTGATCAGATTTTCGGCAAGTTGCTTTCCCTGTTGTATCGCTGCCGGTGCAACACCTGGATAGCCATTAGGGAACTCTTCTGTAATCATTGCGGCTACATCTCCAATAGCATAAATATTATCATGACCATCAACTCTGCTGATTTCATTAACTTTTACTCGATTTCCCCTGACTACACATTGCGGATTTAATCCGTCAATTACTACTCCTTTTACTCCGGCCGACCAAATTACAGTTGAAGTAGGAATAATCCTGCCATCAACAAGAATTAGCTGCTTCCCGTCGTAAGATTGAACACGTGAATTGGTCATAACCGTTACACCAAGCTCGCTAAGAAATTCTTCAGATTTCTTTTGTGCCTGAACAGACATTGCTCCTAATAATTCAGGAGAACCTTCTATCAAAAATATATTTACTTTTTTAAGGTCTAATTCAGGATAGTCATTTTTTAAAACGTGCTTTTTAAGTTCTGCAATTGCACCTGAGGTTTCAACACCGGTGGGGCCACCGCCAACAACCACAAAATTCAACAATTCAGCTTCGGTAAGCTTATCTGTAGCGATTTGTGCTGATTCCAGATTTTGAAGTAATAAACTCCTAAGGTTTAATGCCTCTGGAATGGATTTCATGGGCATGGCATTGTGCTCAATCTCATCTTGCCCAAAAAAGTTACTGGTTGATCCTGTAGCAATTACAAGATGATCGTATTCAAAAATACCGATGGTAGTTTCTATTGCATTTTCAAGAGGCAAAACCTTTTTCACTTCAGTAACCCTAAAGGTTAGGTTTTTTTGGCCTTTAAAGATTTTTCTTAGTGGGAAAGCAATAGAGTCGGCCTCTAAACCTCCCGTAGCAACCTGATATAATAGCGGCTGAAATGTATGGTAATTATGTTTGTCGAGCATAATTACTTCTATGTCCTTATTTCGCAGTTTCTTTGCCAGCTCAATGCCACCAAAGCCACCGCCTACAATTACAATTCTGGGTTTGTTGCCTTTAGGAAAACGTTGTTCCATAAAAATCAATTTTGGTAAATATACATAACAAACAAAAAGGCACCCAAAAAGGGTGCCTTTAATTATCATTTGTAAGTAATTACTTATTTGTTTTTACCAAGATCGATAACGATAGGAGTAGAGATACATAATGATGAATATGTACCAATGATACGACCAATCAATAAGGCAAAGATAAATCCGCGGATACTAGCTCCACCAAAGATGAAGATTACAAGTAATACGAAGAATACAGTTAGTGAAGTCAAAATAGTACGACTCAAAGTACTGTTCAATGCAAAGTTGATTAATTTATTACGTTCCTCGCCATGAAGATCTTCTTTCCCGCTTTCTGCAAGCTTCTCACGGATACGGTCAAACACAACAACTGTCTCAGTCATGGTGTAACCCATTACTGTTAAGATCGCTGCAATGAAATCCTGACCAATCTCTAGAGAGAATGGTAATACACCATCTAAAATTGTGTAGAACGAAAGTACAAGAAGCACATCATGGAACAATGCGATAACAGCACCTAAACCATAGTTTAGTTTCTTAAACCTTACTACGATATAGAAGAACATCACTAAACAAGAGAATAGAATTGCTCCATACGCTCCGTAAACAATATCGCTCGCAATAATAGGACCTACCTTTTCATTACTTTCAATAGTATATTTAACACCGGTTTTTGCTAAACCTTCGTGTAATGCTTTTTCAACTAATTTATCAGCACCCTGATCCTGATCAGTAATGTGGTAAGTAGTTGTAATTTTTAATTCATTATCAGCACCTGCAGTTTTAACGATAGTTTCTGACTCAGGGAAAGATGCATTCAAACTAGCTTTAACATCTTCAGTTTGCATTCCCTTATCGAAGTGAACGATATAAGTTCTACCACCTTTAAAGTCGATACCCAGATTTAAACCACCATTTTTGAAGTAGAAAATAAAACCTAAAACAATGATTGCCGAAGAAATAGTATAGTAAAGTTTTCTATGGCCAACAAAGTTGAAAGCAATATTTTTAAATGCGTGAATAGTGTGTTTGTTGCCAAAAGTAATGTTAGATTTTTTATCTAAAAGGTATTCAAAAACTAAACGTGAGATCAATACTGCACAGAATAGTGATGATAAGATACCGATACATAACGTAGTAGCAAAACCTTGAACCGGACCACTACCAAAGATGTAAAGGATAGCGCCTAATACAAATACAGTAACGTTCGAGTCAATGATAGATGACATTGCGTGTTTGAAACCTTCTTTGATAGCTACCGGAGTTGGTTTGCCCAAAGTAAGCTCTTCCCTTACACGCTCAAATATAAGGATGTTCGCATCTACCGATAGACCGATTACCAACACGATACCTGCAATACCAGGCAATGTTAATACCGCACCTAGTGATACCAAAATACCCATGATAAAGAACAAGTTGATCACCAATGCAAGGTTAGCAACCCATCCGGCTTTATTGTAATATAAAGCCATAAACACAAGGATTACAACAAACGCAAGTACGAATGACAATAAACCATTGTGGATGGCAACCTCACCAAGTGAAGGACCAACAACGAATTCACCAACAATTCTTGCAGGAGCAGGAAGTTTACCCGCTTTTAAGATGTTTGCTAAATCCTGAGTATCGTTTACAGTGAAACTACCAGTGATAGAAGAAATACCGTTAGGGATCTCATTTTGTACCGTAGGAGCAGAGTAAACTGTATTATCCAATACGATAGCAATAGATTTTTTATTGTTTGGATCAGCAGAAGCTTCAGCAGTAATTTTTTTCCATTTTGCAGCACCCTCACCAGTCATATACATGGTTACTTCAGGACGACCTTTTTGATCGTAATCATGACGGGCATCACTAATAGCTTCACCACCTAAATCAGGCTTGCCATCAGAAGACAAAGATTTGATTGCGTACAATTCGAAAATCTTAGCACCACCAGATTGAGCAATGTCCATCGGTTTAACACTCCACATGAATTTGTAACTCTGAGGAATGATAGAAGCAATTTCAGGTCTTTTAAAGTAAGCGTTTACTTTAGCAGTATCTTTTTGAGCAACCCAACCAACAACTGGTCCCGGACGTAATGAAGGCTGTCCGTTCTGACCTTGGTAAGTAGGTACGTTTAATACAGAAAACAAAGGATTAGATTTTGCCAGTTCAGAGTTTTTAACTCCGGCCGAATCTTTAGTGTCTTTATTTTTTGCTAAGCCGGCTAATTTACTTTCCGATTTAGCAGCAGTAGTATCTGTTGAAGTTTTTGCAGCAGCACTTGTATCTGCAACTTTTAAAGTCGATGCAAGTGTTTTGTTGATGTTCTCCATAACCGGATACACCTCTTCGTTGTTATATACTTGCCAGAATTGTAATTCTGCAGAACCTTGTAATAATTTGTGAACCCTTTCTTTGTCCTGAACACCTGGCATCTCAATTAGGATACGGTTAGTACCTTCTTGTTTCTGCATGTTTGGACTTACTACTCCGAAACCATCGATACGACTTCTGATGATCACGAATGAACGGTCAATAGCACTAGTAGCTTCTTTAGATAAGAAGTTTTTTACTTCCGAATTGCTGGCATCAGGTTTAAGAAGTTTAGAGTTGTCTTGATTAGAAAAGAAGTCAGCTAATTTTACGTTAGGAGAAAGTTTTTCAAATTCGTTAACAAATAAGTTAATGAAATCTTTTCCGCCAGCGTTCAATTGAGTTTGAGCAGTAACCAACGCTTTGTTGAAATTAGCATCATCAGTATTTCCGGCTAAAGATTTAACCAGTTCTGATAACGATATTTCCATCGTTACGTTCATACCACCTTTTAAGTCTAAACCAAGGTTGATTTCTTTTTCTTTACAGAACTGGTAATTAAATCCAAAAAGAGGATATACCGGTACTGTTGCCATCGAATCTAAATAAGCTTTTTCCTTATCCAGGTCTCCTTTAGCATAAGCTTTTGCGTCTTTTTCAACTTTAGAAGTAACAAAGTTGAATGAGAGAGAATACACACAGACGATACCTAAAAGTATCGCCATAAATTTTATAAAACCTTTACCCTGCATTTGTTTGTAATTATTAGTCTATATGCTATATATTTTTTTAACAAGTCGGCAAATCTAATTATTTTTTTAATTAATAGGCCACGTTATGAAAGTTTTTATTATAGGCCTCCAACTATTTGCTTTTAAGATTGTTTAATACCGCTCAAGTGTCGAAAATGTGTAAGCTACCACATTTTTTTCATCAGGCTCATGATCTTCAGAATTTATTACTTTCCAGGTCTGCTTATCGATTTTCGGAAAGAAGGTATCGGCATCATAAGTCTGGTGTACGGTGGTAAGATAGATACGATCCGTTTTGCCAAGCGCATGTTCATATATCTGCGCACCGCCAACAATAAACACTTCTTCGTCCTTGGTACAAAGGGCTAAAGCATCATCAAGAGTTGTTACAACCTCAACGCCTTCAATGGCCAGGTCAGTATTTCTTGTAATCACGATGTTACGTCTGTTGGGTAGTGGTCTGCCAATAGAATCATAGGTTTTTCGGCCCATAATAATGGTATGTCCGCTGGTTATTTGTTTAAAATGCTTTAGATCTGCTGGCAAATGCCACAATAACTTATTGTTTTTACCGATGGCATTATTTTGGTCTATAGCWACTACAATTGATACGATCATACTGCAACTACTCCTTTAATATGCGGATGAGCTTCGTAATCTTTCAACGTAAAGTCTTCAAATTTAAAATCAAAGATGTTTTTAACGTCACGGTTTATTTCCATTACAGGCAGTTTTTTAGGATCTCTGCTCAATTGCAATTTTGCCTGCTCAATATGATTGTTGTATAAATGAGCATCGCCAAGGGTATGAATAAAGTCGCCATACTTCAAACCGCATACCTGGGCAACCATCATGGTTAGCAGGGCATAAGAAGCAATATTAAAAGGAACTCCTAAAAATATATCGGCACTGCGCTGATACAGCTGGCAGCTTAATTTTCCATCTGCAACATAGAACTGAAAAAATGCATGGCAGGGAGGAAGCGCCATATGTTCTACCTCGGCAACGTTCCATGCCGATACAATGATACGTCTGGAATCCGGGTTGTTTTTAATGGTATTGATGATCTGCGCTATCTGATCGATATGTCCGCCATCGGGTTTAGGCCACGAGCGCCATTGCGATCCGTATACAGGGCCCAAATTGCCGTCGGCATCAGCCCATTCATCCCATATCCTTACACCATTATCTTTTAAATACTTAATATTGGTATCGCCGGTTAAAAACCAGATCAATTCATGGATGATTGATTTTAAATGCAGTTTTTTTGTGGTAACCATAGGGAAGCCTTCCTGCAAGTTAAATCGCATCTGATATCCAAATACACTGATGGTGCCGGTTCCGGTGCGGTCATGTTTTTGTGTGCCATGATCAAGCACGTGCTGCATCAAATCTAAATACTGTTTCATCTGATTAATTTAAAAAGGCTATTTATTACAAAAGTACATATTATATGGAATCTTTAAAGCTATACTTCTATACTATGTTTTTGATTTTTGTAAGTTTGCAGGCTTAACAATAAACGCAAAAATTGATGCTTGCATTTGCTAATGCCAAGATAAACCTTGGTCTGTATGTAACTGAGAAAAGACCTGATGGATACCATAATCTTGAAACTGTATTTTATCCGGTAAAAATAAATGATGTTATAGAAATTACAGATGCCGGAGAAACAACTTGTCAGATAAAAGGTATTGATATTCCCGGAAGTACTACTGATAACATCTGCCTAAAAGCATTTGATTTACTTAAAAATGATTTCGATTTGCCAGCGCAACAAATTACGCTGCTTAAAAATATTCCTGTTGGGGCTGGTTTAGGTGGTGGCTCATCTGATGCTGCATTTCTGATCAAGTTATTGAACGATAAATTTCAATTGGGCTTAAATACCCATCAGATGGAAGATTATGCAAGGCAGTTGGGTGCCGATTGTGCATTTTTCATTAACAATAGACCGGTTTTTGCAGAGGGAAAGGGCGATGAGTTTAGCGAGGTCGATGTTGATCTTTCTGGCTACAAGATTATATTGGTTAAACCCCCGGTGCATGTGTCTACTGCCGATGCTTATAGTGGAATTGTGCCTCATAGATCCTCCAAATCACTAAAGGACTTAATTCAATTGCCGTTAAAAGATTGGAAATCGAACCTGAAGAATGATTTTGAAGACACTGTGTTTTTGAAATATCCGGAAATAGCAACGGTAAAACAAGCGCTTTATCATGAGGGAGCAATATTTGCAGCCATGAGTGGGAGTGGTTCATCAGTTTTTGCAATATTTGAAGACCAGGTGAAATTACCCGAACTGGAAAAGGATAATAAAGTGTTTTATAACATTTAGTACCAAAGAACATATTACAAGCATAAAGATATTTACAAATGGAAATTAACCTGATACGTAAAAACAATAAATTTAATTTTGAAGCTCAGAACCCAAGCGGTCAAACTGTAGAACTGGATGCTAAGCCTGAAATTGGTGGAGAAGGTAAAGGTTTCAGACCAATGGAAATGCTGTTGGTGGGCCTTGGAGGTTGCAGTGGAATTGATGTGGTGAATGTGCTAACCAAGCAAAAAGAGCCATTAAATGATGTTAAAATCAATATTAAGGCCACTCGTAAGGATGAAGAGATGCCGCCAATATTTGATGTGATAAACATACATTTCGATCTTTATGGCGCATTAAATGTTCAAAAAGTAGAAAGAGCACTTGCTTTAACTTTCGAAAAATATTGCTCAGTATCTAATATTTTGGAGCGTTCAGCTACGCTGAATTTTACATACGAAATTCATCAGTAACGGAGTAGTTAAGGCTGCCGTCATCTCGACTTTAGGAGAGATCTATATTGCGTTAGCATAACCAAGAGATCTCTCCTAAAGTCGAGATGACGGCCATATCTCTTAACTGATATAATCGCGATCCTCATCGCTCAACGCTTTCTTACGATCTTCGGGTTTTATCGGCGTATCAACCCTGTCATAGGTGCTTAAAGTAGTTCTGGGTCTGCCGGCCCAATAGCCCAGTATAAATCCAACAAAAGTACATACACCCACTACCAGCAGTTTAGAAATTTCTTTCTTTACAAAAATGAAGTTAAACTCTACGGCGTCTGTATTTATCATTAAAAAAATAGTAATGATTGCTGTAAATGCGATGATGAAAATGGTTTTGGTCTTCATGACTTAAAAGCTATAGTTTAAAATTAATTCTAATATAGGATTTTGGTTATACACTTTGTTTACAAAAACACACCTGGCGCCCACATCCACAATCGGCTGATAACGCAGCAGGTTCATACTACTACGTAATTCGAAACCAAAAGTTTTAGGTTCTGCTAAATTTGTTTCTGTACCGATGTTTTCATAATGGCAGAACATGCCTGCTCTCAGATTTCTGATATAGGCCAGCGGACCGATTTCTTCATCGGGGAAAACGATAGGGAAGCGGTAGTTGAAAAGCAGGGTGTTTCTGAGAACGCTTTTTGCCCTGATGTTACTATAGCCATAAACAGTGTTTATTTCCTGGTCGTACAATCTTATGCCTGATGTATTCTGATAATTGAAATTGGCCAGGAAAGAGTGGTTTTTTAGCAGACCAGGGAAATACAGGAATCCTTCAACAGCGAACAATCGGCCGGCAAGATTATCATCAAATGGTTGGTGCATGTAAGAAATCCTTAATATCTGTGCCCATTTTGGTGCAATGTCTCTTGCGGCCTGTGCCGTGCTATGGTTAAAGGTGAAGTTGTATTCCATCGGGAAAATTAATTTGCTGATGAAATTTTTGGGCAGGTTTTCGGGCTGGTATCTTTGGGTGTAACTGGTTAGTGCATTAAAAGAGAAATTGTAAGTCTCATTTAGCGCGTTCAAGCTTATTGGAACGGATGCCTGAAGTTGGATATTGTTTTCTCTCCAATCGCCCTGCAGAACGCCTGATTTTGTGTTATAGAAAGTTCTTCGCGGCCGGTTCCTGTAGGTGGCTCTTATGATCGGATAAAAACTTTTTAAAGTGAAGCCTGCATTGTACTCGAATTTTTTCAGGTCACGGTAATAATCCACTCCTGCAAAAAAACCGAAAGTGTTAAGCAGGTTGTCGGAATTTAGTTGTAGTCCGCCGCGGTACTCGTTTTCGATAACCGGAATTATGCTGTGTACATTGAACAGGTTTGTTAGTGCACGGTATGGTTTTGAGGAGTAACTGCTATCTGGAATATTGTCGAAAACATTCGTTGTATTCTCTTGTTTTTGGACGGCGCTGCCAAAATAAACGAAATTGTTATCGCCCGGTTGTTTTGGTTGTAGCGGCATTTCTGAAATTCCATAGCCGCTTAGTGTGTAGTTGTTGAAAATAACGGAAGCAGTGCTATCGGCTTGCGTTGGATTAAAAGCGCCGTATTTAGAGGCGCTCAGAGCGCTTATCTTTTTTGAAATGGTATCTATGCTGTAAATGTTGTCGATTCCATCGTAATGCGCGTTAAAAGCTATTCCTCGGTTAATGTATATCGGTCTGCTTATCTGCTGTTGCGTTTCCTTTATCAACTGTTCTGTTTTTTCTCCCTTGTCTGTTACCCACAAGGCTTTTCCTTTTTCGCTAACGCTAATGTAGGTGATCAGGTTTCCATTGGCGTTGTAGGCCGGAGTTTGCAGTATCAGGTTTTCGGGATTAGGAATAGTGTTTAGGATCGCACCGGTTTCTGCGTCAAGTTCTACCAGGTTGCATTTGTTGCTCAGGTCAAATTTTACTGCGATTATTTTTTTTCCGTCGGCAGAGAGTGTTGGCGAGAAGATGCGGCTTCTGGTGGTTAATTTTTTTTGCCGACCTGTCTTTAGGTTGTAGCTGCAAATTACGCTGTAGCTGCGCTGGCGATATCTTGGGTCATAACGGATCTCATCCCAAACCACAATGTTGTTCGCGTAACTAAACCATGGTTGCTCCTGGTAGCCGATGCTTAGCAGTTTTGTTTCTTTTTTTGCGCTGTCGATTATTGTGAAATGTGCTGTCTCTGCCTTGCTTTGTTTCAGGGTCAGAATTCTGCCATCCTTAATTTTTACAGGGAGGAAGTAGTTGGTTGCAAATTTTGAATCCTGGTTTAGTATCGGGTAGTTTTCCGTTTTGGTTTTTTCAGATTGCGCGGTCCATTCTTTTTTTAACGTTTCGGTGGTTTGGTTAAACCATTTTTTAGTTCCGCTCTTGGTGAACTTTTTCAGGCTGTTCGAAAAGGGGTACGGTCTTACTGGTCTTTTGCGGATGTCGGTAAGCAGGCTGTCGAAAATATTTTTTCCAAATTCTTTTCTAATGTTCGATGCCATCAGGTAGCCGAGTTGGTAGTAGCCGGGGGTGATGTCTTTTTCAGATCCGAAGCTGACTTTGCTGTATGAGAATTTTTTGCCTTCGAGCAAGCTGGTTCGGTAAGGCATGATCCACGAAGGCTGTCTTCCGCGACCGGCATTTGTGAGAGCGGTTTCGATGGTTACGGCATCGCCTTCAAAAAACCAAAGTGGTATGCTAACTCCGAACCAGGCGAAGTAAACATACTCGGGAAAAGGGTAGGCTTTTCCGCCGGTTAATTTGTCGTATTGAGCCACGTGTCTGAGCTCATGAACAGCAAGGTTATTTAGCCAATCCTGACTATCGAATTGCTGAGGAGGGGTGGTGTAAAATTCTGACTTTTTTGGAGCGAGTTGAACGAAGCCATTTGCGATCACTCCACGGTTTTGAAGGACCAGTGGGAGGGTGGTTTTTTGCCTCCTAAGACTACCGCCAACATGGGGGTAAATATAGCCCAGGGTATTGGCCATTCTTTGGGCTTCTTTTTCGAGCTCGTCCGGAAAGATGATCCTGAAGCCAGATGCATTTATTTGTCGCCATTTTACACTAAGTGGGTTTTGTTCTCCGCTAAAAAGCTGGGCAAAAGCAGTATGTGAAATTATACTTAATGTTAATGTTATTATAAATTTGATTATCAGTTGTTTGAGCTCTTTATTTGATGTCATTTTTCTGATTTACTAAAATAATTAGTATTTGTAAATTTTTGTTGGTTAATTTTGATGATTTTTTAATTTATGTATATGTATTTAATTTTCTGATTTTCAAATAAATATACTAATAAAGTAAAGAACTGATAATTCTGATTTTTGTGAATTTTTAGCGTAGAAATGGAGGTTTTGGTGTTTCTGGAGCTAATTAATTTCAGGTTGTCGGAATCTGCTGTTAAGGTACACTAATTAAGCTTAAAATCCAACAAAATTTCTTTGTTAAAATTTGGCTTTGTATACAGAAATGAAAAATATGAGCGGGTAAAATGCTTGTCGGATGTGTCGTATTTTGAGTGAAAACTGGCTTAAGTCTGAGGGGTAAAACGACCTCCCTATCTCCTGTTTCAACAGATGATTTACTACTGTAAATTCTTTCTTTTTTTGTAGATGGGATAAAGGAAAACTGAGCCTAAAATGAGTGCGGCTCCGAAGTAAAATCCGGTGGACATTGCCTCTTTTGTTCCAAAGAAAATGAAGGCTAGAAGGATGCCGTAAACAGGTTCGAGATTGGTGATGAGCGCTACCCTAAAAGCCGACAAAGTGCGCATCACAGACACACCGGCAACGTAGGCAAGTGCGGTGCAAATGGTACCCAAAATGGTAAGGTAAATCCAGTCGGTAACACTTAAATTGAATGCCTCGGTAAGCAAGCTTTGATCGGCAAAACGATACACTGTGATCCAGAAAAAGGCACCTGAAATCTCATAAAATCCAATGATCTTATGGTCGCTTTTTTGGACTAAAGTAGAATTTATGGTGGCAAATAAGCTCGATGCAAGGGCCGAAGTAAGGCCGAAAATGATGCCTAAAGTATACTTTGATTCGAATTTAAAGATCAGATATATGCCTGCAATGATGATTAAACCGACGATGACATCAGGTATAAGGATGCGTTGTTTCTTTATTAGAGGCTCTAAAATAGCTGTAAAAAGAGTAAAAGAAGAGAGGCACACGAGGGTTACAGATACCGTTGAAACCTTAATGGCATGGAAGAATAATATCCAATGTATGGCCACTATACTTCCAGTAAAAAAGAACTGCAGAAACTGTTTTTTGGTTACCCTGATGCGGGTTTTTGTAGCCATGAAGTAGATGAACAGCGTGATGCTGGCTATCATTACCCTGTACCATACCATTTGTACCGCATCTATTGAGATTAATGCCCCCAGGATGCCTGTAAAGCCCCATATAAACACCGTAAAATGTAGGATTAATAAGTTTCTGGTTACAGACGTTTCTGATGTAACCGGGGTCATTATTTAGGTGCTTTTCTCAGTAGATAATAGCCCAGCAGACCAAAGAATATTGTTGGTGCCAGCACTGCAAATAGTGGTGAAGTGCCTCCTTTTAGGGAGAACATTTTAGCAAATTGGTTCATTACAATATAGCCAAAGCTTAATAATATACCTATTCCAAGGGGTAAACCAACACCTCCACGAACCTTTCTGGAGGATAGTGCAACACCTATGAGGGTTAAAACGAACGCAGAAAGAGGGTGTAGGTAGCGCTTATATTGCTCAAATAGCAAATCATTCCAAATACCTGTGCCTCTTATCTTTTCTTTTCTGATTTTGTCTGATAACTCTTTGTTACTCAGGTTCTCAAATATATTGTCGTAGGCTGAGAAATCATCTGGTCGCATGTCCAGTACAGTATCTTTAGGTTTTACCAATTCCCTTACAAAAGTCTCTTTAAGGCCATTAATATACCTTACAGAATAGTTGGTTAGTCGCCATGATCTCTTTAAAGAATCGTACGATATTTCTTCTGCAACAAGCTTTTTTGTCAATACATCGCCTTTGAAATTATCTAATGAGAACCTGCTTCCTTTCTTTGTTTTATTGTCGAAACTATCCATGTAGATGTATGTATTTGCATCTAATTTCATGTGGATATTGTTCTTGCTTGGCGATGCATTCTTCTTTACGTAGGTGTTCTCAAAGCTGTTTTTAAGCTGATTCGTATAAGGCAGAATGAACAGATTGGAAGCCAGATTTAGTGAAAATATGACGAATGCTGATATAAAAT
>NZ_JBFTIZ010000083.1:0-14106 GCF_056395165.1 Pedobacter sp. 10L46_2 | reverse complement strand
GAGTAGGTCGGTGCCAAATCTTAAGCAAAACCCTGTAGCTAAACGCTGCAGGGTTTTTGTGTTTATATACATTTCTGAAAGAAAAACCTTCTTAATAGCTTAACAATTTCATAATTCTATCTGACCGGATTTCTAATGGTACATATAGATCTTTGCTGATTGAAAATATTTTTAAGTATATGAATAGAAGATCACTATTAAAAGGCGGAATACTTGCTGGTATAAGTATGCCTTTTGTTGGTTTGCATGATGTTATTGCCAAACCGATCGGAGGAGTAAAAAAGGCGAAAAATATCATTATGATGGTAAGTGATGGCATGAGTACAGGAACATTAAATATGGCCGATCTATATGCTAACCGTACGTTTGGCATAGGAAGTAAATGGCTTGACTTATATAGAAATAACAAAGCTGTAAGAGCTTTAATGGATACGGCTTCAGCAAGTTCAATGGTTACCGATTCAGCAGCTGCCAGTTCATCCTGGGGTGGTGGAATGAGGGTAAGGAATGGCTCATTAAATGTTGGGATGAGAGGAGAGAAACCTCAGCCAATACTTCAAAAATTTAAAGAGAGTGGAAAGAAAGTTGGCTGTGTAACTACAGTTCCAATTACCCACGCCACACCGGCTGGCTTCTGTGTAAATATAGATAACCGAGATGGACAAGCTTTAATTGCAGAAATGTATCTAGAACTAAAATTTGATGTGATGATGGGTGGTGGAAGCAAATACTTTGATTCAGAAAGAAAAGATGGCAGCATTATACCTAAATACCTTACCCAAGGTTTTAAAGTTGCAGAAAACCGTGCTGAAATGCTTGCTCTTGATAAATTAAAGCCGGTTTTGGGATTGTTTGCTGAAGATGGTTTACCTTATGAAGTAGATCGAAAAAATGACCCTGAATTGATAAAGACTGTGCCTTCAATAGCTGAGATGACGATGAAAGCCATAGAACTAATGAAGGACCATAAGAATGGTTTTGCATTACAGGTTGAAGCTGGAAAGGTAGACTGGGCTGCACATTCAAATGATGTGGCAGGTTTAATATTTGATCAATTGGCTTTTGATGAAGCAGTTGGGAAAGTAATAGAGTTTGCTGAAAAGGATGGAGAAACTTTGGTAATCATAACAACAGATCATGGTAATTCTAATCCTGGGCTTTTTTATGCTGATGAAGCCGACAAGAAATTTGACAGTCTGCAACATTTTAAACATAGTAATACTTGGCTGCTTACTCAATTAAACCAATCATTTGGTGAACAAAAGATTACAGAGATAATTAGGGAGAGTCAGGGATTGGAGATGAAACTGGAAGACGTAAAATCTTTAGTAGCTCATTTTAAAGATATCGTTCCGGGCCAGTTATATAATGAGTCGAATCTTCCATTTTATGAGTATGGAAAGATTATGGGCAAGTATACCGATGTGCAATGGGCAGGAATGAACCATACAGGAGATTACGTGGAGCTAACAATGTTTGGCCCCGGTTCAGAACAGTTAACCCCTTTCATTAAAAACTATGAGCTTCATAATTTTATGTTAAATGCTGCAGAAATGCCAGCACATTTTTTGGTTAAAGCTTAAAAGGTTAATTAGAAATAAAAAAAGCCATCTGATAATTATCAGATGGCTTTTTTTATTTACTGAAGAATTGCCGTAAATTGAATTAAATATTATTCCTATGAAAAAGCTATTTAAATTATGTCTGCTCTCGATGTTCCTTTTTGCTTGTGTATCAACCCAAAAACTATACGAGAAGGGAGAATATGATAAGGCCTTTTATGCTGCAATTAGTGATCTTAAAAAGAATCCATCCAATTCTGATGCTTTAAAAATTCTTCCCGATGCATACAAAGAAGCTTCGACCAGATATGAACAGGATATTTTGGCAGCGAAAGGAGGAAAGGGTAGAAAATCAGAACAGTTTGCAAACATCTATAACGGTTATTTCTCTCTGCAAAAAATGTACGATGGTTTTAAGAATGCAGGCGTAAAGATAAGCACTTTCAGTCCCAGAAATTATGAGAGCGAATTAAATCAGGCAGCGTTGAGTGCTGCTGAAGCACATTATAATAGAGGAATTGCGCTGTTGGATAGGCAAGATAGGGTAAGCACCCGTAACGCTTATAATAACTTAAAGCTAGCTGATGAATATGTTCCCGGTTTTAAAGATGTGATAGAAAAGAAACAAGAGGCTCATGAAGCAGCTATTACAAATGTGTTGGTTACTAAATTTGATCAGCGCTTTGGATATTATTCAATAGATGGGAGCTTCTTTGAAAGAGATATTCTATGGAACTTAAACTCAATTGGTAACTCTAATTATTATGAATTTTATACCGGAAATGACGGGCAAAATAGAAGAATTGATCAGAATTTAGAACTATCGATGTATGACATCTGGTTCAGCAACCTGGCTACCAATAATTATTCATATAGAGTGTCTAAAAAGATTCCTGCTAAGAGTGATAAAATGTCGGGAAGTGCCAGCACTATTACCGTTACAGCAACTATAAGTGCTGTGAGAAGAATCATAAATTCACGAGCCATAATGGACTACAGGATCACAGATGCTGTATCCCGAAAGTTGATCGCATCAGACAGAATTCCTGCACAATATACCTGGGAAAGCCTTACTGGTAAATATACTGGCGATTCAAGGGCTTTAAGTGCAAAAGATTGGGATATAGTTAGGGGTAATTTTAACAACAGACCTGACTATAATGAATTGTACAGAGAACTTACACGTCAGATCATGACTCAGTTTAATTTTAGGATGCGGGATATTTATCGTTAATGTTCAAATTAAATGGGGGTGTCTAAAAAGAGATGACGACTTTATCTTTTTAGACACCCCTTCTTTGGTGTGATTAAAGCGGTGTCAGGTATTGCGTATAGGAATATCCTGCAGCCCCATTATCAGTTTTAATCTCCCACCATTGGTCATTTGCTTTGCTAACCAGTGTAACCACCTCATGCCTGGCAGCCTTGCCTACAATATCAGCATCGGTACTAGGACCGCTACGAATATTTAAGTTAGAGCTGTTGGTTGTTACTTTTAGTTTTGAACCTTCTGTAACGCCAGCTATGCTATTGATATTCATCACTAAATCGCCAGAAGAGTAATTGGGATCGAGACGTTCATAAGTATCCCACAGTTGTTGCTTTATTGAACCACTGGCATCGCCATCAATATATAGCACACCTTCCTGCTCACGTACATTTAGGTTGTTAACCCCCTGTGCAGTAGCAGTATCTATCAATTCTTTATATTTTTCTTGTAAAGCCATTTTATATATCTCCTTTAACTATTTAATAACCAGTTGTGAATTGTCTACTTTTTTAGGTTTCAACGCATTTAAAGCCATCATCAATTTCTGGAGATTTGCTTTTTGGATTTCACCCTTTAATGTGACTACGCCATCATTTACCGTTGCAGTTACTGTGGGGAAATCTTTAGTAGCATCCTTAACGGCATTGGTAAGCACATCAGTAGCGGCTACAGGTACGCTCGGAGTTTCGGGGACCACAGTCAGATTGTTTACAACAGATTTAACTCCGGCAACTCCTGCAACAGTTTTATCGACGTCTGCTTTAGTTGCATCATCAGGAACTTGGCCCGATATTGTTGCTACGCCTTTTTCAACAGTTACAGCGGCTTCGGCAATGTGTGGGTTTGAGAGCAGTGCAGTTTCCACTGCGGCTTTTACAGCATCATCTTTTGGGCCACTTTTGCAGCTTGTAAACGTGGTTCCCATGATAACCAGGGCAACCAAGAGCGCGGTTGTTTTCATTGTCAGATTTTTCATACGGTTTTATATTTTGGTTTTAAGTTTGGTTGATGTGTCTATTCGTCTTATATAAAGAAAGATAGCGCACCATACCTGGAAGGAAAACAATGATCAAAAGAAATTGTTTTATCAACTGAAATTAAATCAAGTGATGAGAAATATTGTATGCAGTTTTGCAGTATCTTGGTTAAATCAAACAATCATATTTATATGGATTTATGCTTAAAAAGGTTTTGGGAGAAGGGTAGCGGAAGGCAGTTAACTGAATGGTCGGGAGCCAAACTCAATCTTAATATCCCAAATAAGTTTGTGAAGCTGGCCACTAAATATGATGTTTTGGGCGATGAAGCAGCAAAAGAAATATTTGATGGAAGAAGTTTTGGCGAAGCCTATTTATACGTAAGGCAATTATCTAAAAATAAGGTTCTTGAAGATGATAACTTAACTGATCACTTGAAAAAAATGTTTTTAACTATGCAGGAGAAACCTGCCTGGGTAAACGATGACTTGATAAAAATGGGCTGCAATTTATGTATGCGCAGTGGAACTAACGCACTCATTTCTTTGAGAGATTATAGCCTTATGAGTGGTTATGATTATGCTTACTTAAACAAGGCCCTTATTTATACAGGTGCGCTAAAAAAGGGGCCTGCTAAAAGAATAACCGATACATTGGATTTTTGGGTACATGTTACACGTGATAAAGCTTTAGAAATTAATGGACTTGGCTATCAGTATATTGTCAGAACCAGGATGATACATTCTTTTTCAAGATTAATGATTAAAGAAAAACACACAGATTGGGATAAAGAAAAATGGGGTGAACCAATTAATTTAGGCGATATGATTGCCACTAATATAGGATTTAGCCTTTTCTATCTTCATGGGCTTCATAAATTGGGTATGCAGATTTCGGAAAATGAAGAGCTTGGTGTTTTTCATCTTTGGAAATATGTTGGCCATTTATTAGGGATCCCGGAAAACCATCTGCCAAATAATAAAAAGGAAGCTACAGAAATGTTCTATTTATGGACGGATACACAAGTTTCTGCCGATGAAGATTCCGTAATGCTGGCCAATGCTTTGGAAAATGAATCTATTGCGTCCAATATTTTTAAGAAAGCTTATCAAAAGAATTTCATTAAGTATCTTCATACTTGTTATGTTCGCTTTCTAATTGATGAAGAAACATGCAATAGACTTCAGATTTCTAAAATTAAAATGTATTCTCTTTTCCCGATATTTAGAAAGTTGCGCAACAAGCTTTTGCAAAAAATCACTAGCATAAGCAGTAAAAACTATCAACGAGCCGTATACGTGGGTAATATCCTTCAAACAAAAATTTCTGAAGAGTATTTAAAAGCCGATAGTAACATCCATTTCAAGTAAAATTTAGCTTTTCAGTTCTTGTGATTTTCCAAAAAGTTTAAAAGATTAATCATATATATGATTTAAAACTAGGGAAAGCTAATTCATTATGTCAAAAAGTACAAATATAAGTGCCATTTGGTAAAACGGAAATAATTGGCCAATGCTTAGGTTTGTTTTAGTCAATAGAGTGAGTAAGACCTTACAACTCTTTACCTCAATTCTATTATAACCTAAATATAAACCAAATCTAAACAAGTTATGAAAAGGAAAAGATTGCTTTTTTTTATCAGAAGGGGCGGATCATGCCTGGTTATGTCTTTGATATTTTATTTACCAGCACAATCAAAGACATTCACAAAAGAAAATTTATATGGATATCATGTCCAGCAGCAAGGAGTTATTTCAGGTAAGGTGGTAGACCTTCAGGATGGAAAACCATTAACTGGAGTTACAGTTGCTGTGAAAGGTACAAATCAGAAAACAACAACTAATAACGAAGGAAATTATCAGTTAACAGCTGCACCCTCCGCTGTGTTGGTTTTCTCATCTGTGGGATATCAAACCAAGGAAATTCCGGCAAATGACAGATCTGTTATTAATGTTCAGATGGAATCTGCCAGTGAAAAATTAAATGAAGTGGTAGTTGTAAGTTATGGAACACAAAATAAAAGAGAAGTTACAGGGGCTGTAAGCCAGCTAAACACGAGTGAGGTTAAAGACATGCCTGTAGCTAATATCGGTCAGAAATTACAAGGGAAATTTGCAGGCGTGCAAATCGCAAACAACTCTGGAGCTCCGGGTGCAAATATGTCATTTAGAATCAGAGGAGCTGCTTCGATCAACGCAGGAAACAACCCACTAATTGTAATTGACGGATTTCCATCTACCAGCGGACTCGAAACGATCAGTCCGGATGAAATAGCAAGTATTACAGTATTAAAGGACGCTTCTGCCTCTTCTTTATATGGTTCAAGAGCTTCAAATGGGGTAATTCTTGTCACAACAAAACAAGCCAAAGGTGGACAAAAAAGTATCGAACTCAGCTCTTACGCAGGATTGGTAAGGGTATCTGACAGAGGGAAACCTGATTTGATGAATGCACCTGAGTTCGCTCAATTTAAGAAAGAATATTATGAAGATGCTGCCCGATATGAAGGCTATACCGGTGGTGTTCCGAGCGTGTATCAGAATCCACAACAATACGGGGCAAATTCAGGTACCAATTGGTATGACGTTTTATTGAGGGATGCAATTACCCAAGATTATAACTTATCGTTAGCGTCAGGTGGAACAGATTTGAAATCGACCATTAATCTTAACTACAATAAGCAGGAAGGGGTGATCTTAAATACTTTTGCAAATCGAATAAGTGGCAGAACTAATAACATTTATAGTGCGACAGATAAACTAACTATTGGATTTAATCTGTCAGGTACTTACCGACGCAATCAGGTAACTCCCGGGCTTGATAATGGACGGGCCATTATTCAGCAGGCATTTTTAATGGATCCAACGTTAAACTATAAAAATCCGGATGGTAGTTATCCGATTAGTTTTTCGCAGCCTGGAATGTTCGCTAATCCTAATTTTTACCTGGTTTTAACTCAAAGAGTTAATCCTTCGGAGCAAACAACGGTTTTAGCTAATGCATTTGCATCGTATAAGATTATTCCCGGATTAGAATATAAAATTAGTTTGAATGGGAACACCGAGAGTGCGATTAACAGATCGTTTACGCCATCAACAGCTCAGGGTGGTTTGGGAGGTGCTCCCCCTCAACCTCCTACGGGAAGTTACGGTACTAATAGATTCTTAAATTTACTGGCCGAGAATACCCTTACTTATCAGAAAACCTTTAATGAAAAACATAATCTGGATGCCTTTGTGGGTTATACCTTTCAAAAATTCAGATCGGAAAACAGCAATATTCAAGCTTCAGAATTTCCGGATGATAATGTTCAATGGATAAATGCAGCAACTACCAGAATAGGAACTGCAGGTACAACAGAATCCTCATTATTATCGTACATAGGCCGCTTAAACTATAATTACGACAATAAATATTTGATTTCACTGGCGTTTAGAAGAGACGGTTCGTCAAGATTTGGAACGGATAATAAGTATGGTAATTTTCCATCGGTTTCAATAGGATGGGTAGCTTCTGATGAGAAGTTTATGAAAGAACAGGATAAAATAAGCCTGTTAAAATTTAGGGCAAGTTATGGTAAAGTGGGAAATAACAATATTGGAGATTATACCTACCTGGCTTCTGTAAATTCTGATAATTATGTGTTTGGAAACCAGGTAACACCAGGTAAATCTCTTGACGGGATCGGCAATTCCTTTCTTACTTGGGAAACTACATCTAGTTTCGACGCTGGTGTTGACCTTGGACTCTTTAATGACAGGTTGAGATTAACCTATGATTACTATTGGAAAAAAACGGATGGACTGCTTTATAATGTAGATATCCCTGTTCAATCTGGGTTTAACAGTATTACATCAAATATAGGCCGTTTTGATTTCTGGGGGCATGAGCTGAGTTTGGAATCGAGAAACCTCGATGGTGAATTAAAATGGACTACAGGTTTTAACATTTCCTTTGATAGAAATAAGGTAATCAAATTAGGCACAAACAATGCACCTATTGGAGGATATAGTCTTTATTGGGATGATAACAGAACAGCTGTAGGTAATCCAATAGGAATGTTTTACGGATATATCAATACTGGTGTATATATGACCCAGGAAGAATTTGATACCCAGCCCCATGGTGCAACTTCTATGGTGGGTACAGCAAGATTTAAAGACATTAGTGGGCCAGACGGCGTTCCTGATGGTATTATAGATGAAAATGACAGAACTTACATCGGTAACCCAAACCCTGATTTTACTTATGGATTAACGAATAGGTTTAGTTATAAAAACCTAGATCTAAGTATTGTTATTGCAGGTTCTGTAGGAAATGAGATAGCAGATGATGCTTTTCAATCAACCGAAAATCTGGATGGTGTCTTTAATGTAAGAAAAGGAGTAGCTAAAAGATGGCGCTCAATTGAAGAGCCGGGAGATGGAATTTATCCAAGAACAAGAACCGGCACCACTGCCGACTTCCGCAATTTTACGTCCAGACAGGTCTTTAGTGCTACTTATTTGGCTGTAAAGAATATAACGCTGGGCTATAAGCTGCCTTTTAAACCCAATGAGTATATCAAAAACGCCAGGGTATATTTCAGTACTCAAAACCCTTTAATTTTTACTAAATATCCGGGGATGAATCCTGAAGCAGGTATGTCCGGACTTAACGGTTTAAGTCAGGGACGTGATTTTACTTCTTATCCAATCTCTCAGATTTTTACACTGGGACTTAACGTAGGCTTTTAATCTAGAAAAATAATCATGAAAAATAAAATATTATACATCGTGGCAGTTTCCATTGGATTTCTTTCCTGTAAAAAAAGTGAGCTTGATCTTGTACCTAAGACCAGTGTTAGTGCCCCAACTTTTTTTAAAAGTGAAACTGAATTTCAGCAGGCTGTAGTTTCTGCTTATAGCAACCTTAGAGGAGTTGCTTTTACAGGTATTTATATGGATGAAATGCGTTCAGACAATACCTTCTTTAATTATTATTCATCAGACAGAGGATCTGAAACCAGTATAGAAGCAATGGCGGTCTTCCTTGACAATAGTTTGTCAAGTGCAGAACCAAATAATGCAGGTAACAGGTACGGAAATGATTACTCTGGAATTGCTAAGGCAAATACAGTACTGACCAGACTGAAAGCGAACACGATTGGACTTTCGCAGTCATCTATGGACGATCTTTCAGGGCAGGCCTTATTTCTTCGTGCATATTACTATTTTGATCTTGTAACGCATTATGGGGGCGTGCCATTGCAATTGGAGGAGATTGTCTCAGAAACTGGTGCATTCCTGCCTAGAAACACAGTTGATGAAGTATATGCTCAGATCATTGCTGATCTGAATGATGCCATAGCAAAACTTCCGGTAGCGACAGCTTTTCCTCAAACCGGAAGGGTTAGTAAAGGTGCTGCCAAAATGCTCTTGGCTTATGCTTATATGTCTAAGCCAACACGCGATTATGCGAAAGCAGAAACTGAGCTGTTAGATATCACCAAGATGAATTATACACTTCTACCAAATTATACCGATGTGTTTTCGCCAACAAATAAAAACAACAGCGAATCAATTTTTGAAGTACAATATAAGGCAGGTAACGATGGTCAGCAAAGTGATTTTATATGGAGGTTTATTCCAAAAACTACCAATACAGAAGCCATTCTTGGATTACATGGAACCAACCAAAGAGGAGGTATTACTAGTGGGGGATGGAATGCGCCTACTCAAGAAATGGTGAGTTCATATGAAAGTGGCGACAAAAGACTGCCAGCTTCAATTGGTGTAGCTATTGGCACTCAAACCGGAGATTCTTTTACAATAAGCTCCGTTGTTAGTCCTGTTAATTTCACACCGCCTGCCGGAAAAACATTTTATTACTTTATAAATAAATATGTGTTTCCACCATATACCGTTGAGTGGAATACAGATCAGAACTGGCCGGTTTACCGTTATTCAGGTGCTTTGTTGCTGCTTGCAGAATGTCTTGTTAAGCAGGGTAAAAATGCCGAAGCTCTGCCTTATTTAAATCAGGTAAGAAAAAGAGCAGGATTACCAAATCTGGCTTCTGCTACTGACGATAATGTAGCCAGCGAAATGCGACATGAACTTGCTTTTGAAAACCATCGCTGGACTGATCTTGTTCGCAATGGAAAGGCAGTAGAAACTTTAAATGCAAAAGGGAAGCAGCTTAAAAGCCTTTATGGTTGGCTGTTACCAGCCTCATTTAATGTAACTAATAATAGATTGATCTATGCAATACCATCTAGAGAGGTGCAGATAAATAGTAACCTGGTTCAAAATCCAGGATATTAGGCTAACGCATCAGGATAGATACGCCGTCATCTCGACGATAGGAGAGATGACGGCATTTTTTAACAAATAATTAAGAAATATGAATTATCTGATAAGATCTTTTTGCTTTATTATTGTCTTATTCATAAGTATTTCCTGTTTCTCTCAGACAGAGCGCTGGCAAGCAGAATGGATTGGAATTCCTCATGCAGAAAAAGACACTAACTTATGGACGTCTTTCCGAAAGCAGGTTTCTATCGATAAAATTCCAAATAAGGTGCTTACCAAAATTAGCACCGATTCTAAGTATTGGCTGTGGGTGAATGGGAAAATGATCGTATTTGAAGGTCAATTAAAAAGAGGGCCTAATCCACGTGACACCTATTATGATGAAATTAATCTGGCACCCTATCTTACCAAGGGAAAAAATACGATCTCTATATTAACCTGGTATTGGGGAAGAGATGGTTACGACCATAAAAATAGTGGTAAATCGGCTCTTTTGTACGATATGACGATAGGAAACAACGTAATAATATCAAATTCAACTTGGAAAGTGATGCGGCATCCTGCTTTTGGCAATACCAGCGCACCTTTACCAAATTATCGCTTGCCCGAGTTTAATATTTACTTTGATGCTCAGAAAGATATGCCGCTTTGGAACCAGCCAGATTTTGACGATCATTCCTGGGTAAATGCTACTTCCTATGGGAAGCCACCAGTTTCTCCATGGAATAATCTGGTGAAAAGACCCATCCCTTTTTGGAAAGATTCGGGACTTTTACATTATACTAATAACGCTAATCTGCCAAAGGTGAGTGATGGCAATCCGATTGTTGCCAAATTGCCTAAAAATATATCCATTACCCCATATTTAAAGATCGATGCTCCGGCTGGTTTAAAAATAGACATTCGAACAGATAACTATAAAGGCGGTAGTGAGTATAACGTTCGTACAGAATATATTACAAAAGCAGGGATACAGGAGTTTGAAACATTTGGATATTTGAATGGACATGAGGTTCATTACTCTGTTCCTAAGGATGTGAAAATTATTGACTTGAAATACCGGGAAACCAGATATGATACCGAACAGATAGGTAAATTTAAATCTGATGATCCTTTCTATAATCGTCTTTGGGAAAAATCATATAATACACTAAATGTTAATTTGAGAGATGCAATTCAAGATCCGGATAGGGAAAGGGCACAATGGTGGGGAGACGCGGTAATACTAATGGGTGAAATTTTGTATGCCTGCGACAGAAATGGAGAATTAATTATTAATAAAGCAATTCGTAACCTTGTTGACTGGCGAAAACCTGATGGGGTATTATATTCGCCTGTTCCTGCGGGTAGTTGGAATGGCGAACTTCCAACTCAAATGCTTGCTAGTGTGGGGAAATATGGTTTTTGGAATTATTATCGTTATACTGGAGACACTGCTTTGATTCGGCATGTTTATCCTACAGTCAAAAATTATTTGCAATTGTGGCGTTTAGGGGACGATGGTTTAGTAATACATCGTCCGGGAGGATGGGACTGGATGGATTGGGGAGAAGATATTGATACCCCATTACTGGAAAACGCATGGTATTATATGGCCGTTGAAACTGCAGTAAAAATGGCAGAGCTAACAGGAAATCAATCTGATATAAAAGCCTATCAGGAGTTACTGAAATCTATAAAGATAAATTTCAATAGAAAATTTTGGAGCGGCAGTGCTTATAAAAGCCCAACAAATAAAGGTGTTATTGATGATAGGGGGAATGGATTAGCTGTATTAACAGGTTTAGCAGATAGTGGGAAATACGAAGCCATTAAAAATGTATTAAAGACTGAATTCCATGCCAGTCCTTATATGGAAAAGTATATAATGGAGTCTTTCTTTATTATGCATGATGCTAAAGGTGGGCTGGGAAGAATGAAAAAGAGATATGCTAATATGGTTGAAAGCCACCTCACTACATTGTGGGAAGGCTGGGGGATAGGATCCGAAGGCTATGGCGGGGGATCGTATAATCATGGTTGGTCTGGTGGCCCATTAACACTTTTAATTCAGTATGTTGCCGGAATTGCTCCGGAAGAGACTGCCTATAAAACGATTAGTATATTGCCTCAACCCGGAAACTTACATGAGATCTACTGCGTTACGCCTACCGTAAAAGGAAATATTACCGTGGATCTGAAAAGGAGAGATAACAAACTCACCTTTTTTGTTGATATACAACCCAATACCCTGGCTAAAATAGGTTTGCCCAAAATGGAATCTGGTTTGTCCAATATATCATTAAATGGGAAACTGTTTGTGAAAAATAAGAAAAGTCTTAAAAAACATCCCGAGGTTATATTTAAAGGAGAAGATGTAAATTATTTTCTGTTTGATGTTAAACCCGGTAAGTGGTCATTCGTATTGTATTAGAAACTCGAGGATAATGCATTATCCCCGAGTTTATTTCTGTTAGGGTAATGAAGGATTTTTAGTATAGATCAAAGGATTTTGTTCGTCATCATTTAACAGGTCCCCTACTTTCAGCTTAGCTACCTGCTCATCAGATAGGATATTCTGGATTCCATTAAACGCAGCACCATCAGGCATAAAAGCACAGGTCATAGCTCGTCGAAAGCCCTTTGTCATGTTAGCACCAGCACCATGTATCGTTAAGCCATTGTGAAAAGAACAGCTACCAGCTTTCATAGGAACCGCCTTTGAATCAGAAATAGAGAGTTCAGGATAGAACTTAAATACTTCATCCATGTTCTTGCCTATACCTGGGTTTTCAAAAGAGGTTGAATGATATGAACCTGGAAGGAAATACAGGCATCCATTTTCTAGAGTGGCATCATCAAGTGCAATCCAGATGGATAAAGCGCGGCGGTCAGAAAAGGACCAAAAAGGCGTGTCTAAGTGCCACGAAGTAGGGTTGGCCCATGGACGCTTTATCAATGCCTGATCATGCCATACCCGTATTCCATCACAGCCAGATAAGTCAGCAACCATTTTACCTAGATTTTCATCGAGTATTAACTGTTTTACTTTTTCATTGGTTTGCCATAAGTTGAGCATTTGATCGAATACCTTTCCAAAATAGTCGGCATTTTTATTAATCCCATCCTCTTCACCAGTTTTAGTATCTTTCCCCGGTAGTTTTCTGCCATCGCGTTGAATCAGTGCCTCAGTTACCGCTTCGCGCCAGATTTCTAATTCATCCTTATCTAAAAAATCTTCAATAAGCAAAAAACCATTCTTTCTGTAATCTTCAATTTGTTGTTGTGTGATTTGTGTCTTCATCTGTTTTTACAAAAGGTTATTGATACGAATTTACCTTGTTGGTTTGGAAAATATACTGCCTTTAATTTGTTATTATTTGCACTTTCTGATATTGTAAAGTCGCTTCATACTTTCTTTAATTCAATTTAAAATCGTTAAATTCAGTATGTACTTTTACCTCAATTGTACTTATCTATATCCAGGATGAAAAGAAAACTCACAATAATAGCCCTGCTAATCTGTACGTTACTTGTTGCCAATAAAGCAGGAGCTCAGGAAGTAAATAAAAACTACGATGAAAAATTAGCTAAAGAACTTAAAGCTGATGATTATGGGATGAAGAAATACATTCTGGTAATTTTAAAAACGGGTTCTGCCAAAGATTTACCCAAACCTTCATTAGATAGTATTTTTAAAGGACACATGGCGAATATAACCAAACTGGTTAACGAGGGGAAGCTGGTTGTTGCCGGGCCGCTTGGTAAAAATGACAACGACTATCGCGGTATTTTCATTTTCGACGTAGAAAGCACCGATGAAGCACAAAAGTTAGTAGAAACTGATCCCGTTATTATGAGCAAAGTAATGACCGCAGATTATTATCAGTGGTATGGTTCTGCAGCATTAAAAGAAACCGTAAAAATCCACAGCAGGATAGAAAAGAAAAGTCACTAGTTTAAATTGCTATTTTCTTTTGAGGGAACTGCTCCGTGTGTGATAATATCATATGAAGGATGTAGTC
>NZ_JBFTIZ010000082.1:0-22436 GCF_056395165.1 Pedobacter sp. 10L46_2 | reverse complement strand
CTACAAAACAGCAAAGCACTAAAGGTTGAAATTAAGAAAACAGCGACGGGTTATACGTTCATCAGAAACGGACAACCTTATTTTGTAAAAGGGGCAGGCGGGACTTCAGAAACCGAAGCCATAAAAATTGCAGGAGGAAATTCTTTCCGAACCTGGGATACAGAACACGGAGCGGCAAATCTGGAGCAGGCAGAAAAACTTGGACTAACTGTTACGATGGGGCTGAATGTAGCACGTGAACGTCATGGTTTTGACTACAATGACGCAGTTGCGGTAAAGAAACAACTGGATCACCTGCGTAAAGAAGTGCAGAAGTATAAGGACCATCCGGCTTTACTCGCCTGGGGCATCGGAAACGAACTGAACCTGGACTATAAAAACCCCAATGTCTGGAGTGCTGTGAATGACATTGCAAAAATGATCCATCAGGAAGATCCGAACCATCCTGCCACTACTATGCTTGCAGGCATCAATCAAATAGAAATAGACCACATCAAAGCTAAATGTCCAGACCTTGATTTCCTTTCGGTGCAGGTATATGGCGGATTGGCCAAAGTCCCTGATCAGCTACAGACCGCAGGCTGGGATGGTCCTTACCTGGTCACTGAGTGGGGACCCACAGGGCATTGGGAATGTCCGAAAACATCATGGGGTGCCCCGGTTGAAGAAACTAGTTCGGAAAAAGCTGAAGTCTACAAAACACGATACGAAGCATCCATCCTGAAAGATAAGAATTGTCTGGGTTCCTATGTATTTCTCTGGGGGCAGAAACAGGAGCGTACACCTACATGGTATGGTCTGTTTACAGAAGCGGGGGAAACGTCAGAAGTATTTGACGTCATGCAATATGAATGGAGTGGCAAATGGCCTCAAAACCGGGCACCCAATATCAGTTCATTTACCGTAGATGGCAAAAGTGCACGTAGTTCTATTCATCTCAATCCCGAGGAGAAATATTTAGTGGTGATCTCTGTTTCAGATCCGGACAAAGACAAACTAACGATCAGGTGGGAGCTGTTGCCTGAAGCAACGGATCTTGGGCAGGGTGGTGACAGGGAAAGCAGGCCTGCACCAATCCCCAATATGGTAACGACAACTTCCCTGACAAATGCATTGCTCAGCGTACCTGCAAAGCTTGGCGCTTACCGTTTGTTTGTTTATGTGAGTGACGGTCATAATCATGTGGCTACAGCAAATATTCCTTTTATGGTACATTAAGCTTTTTCCTGTTCAATTTCGCGCATACCTGTTCACTTATGAACAGGTGGGTTTTTCGTAATACCAAATAAGTAGTTTAATTGTACTTCTAAAGCTTGTTATTTAGGTTGGCACAATGAATGGCCTTGGTTTTTAAATTTATCATTTAAAATTATGAAATCCTTCTACACAGTTCTTTTGCTTACAATAGCACAAATCGCATACGGTCAAACACCGCAGGGACATTATGAAGGTGCCTTGACACGGGATGGATCTGTTCAATTAATTTCATTCGATTTCCATATAGATAAAACAACTTACGATATCCCTGAAATTGGCTATATGAATGTGGCTACAGAAAAAATATCTCGGAGCAAGGACACTTTGAATGTGAAGATATTCAACGGAGATTTCTATTGTTTTTTAGACCCCAAAACAGGAGATGTAACAGGTATAAGCAAGGATATAAATCCTAGAATCCGGATTCATCTGAAAAAAGCATTAGCGAAAGAAAAGAGCTTTTCAGAGGAAGAAATTAAATTTACTAATGCAGATGTTTCGCTTGCAGGAGTTTTGTTTAAACCCAAAAAATCAGAAAAGCCTATTCCGTATGTGATTTTAGTACATCGATCAGGATGGGAAGACAGAGATACCCCGTGGTATCATTCGTTAGCCTACGATTTGGCGAGCAAGGGCATAGGCGTTTTACTTTATGATAAACGTGGAACCGGTAAATCAACTGGTAATTTTTCATCTGCGGATTTCAATGATCTGGCAGATGATGCTGTTTCTGCTTTTAATTATCTAAAAGAAAGAAAAGATTTGAATTATGTCAAAATAGGTTTTCTTGGTGCAAGCCAGGGAGGATGGATAACACCGCTGGCTGCAAATAAAGTCTCAGGCTGTGGCTTCGCAATTTTAATAGTTGGCCCTGCAGTTTCTCTTTATGAGCAAGATATTAATCGTGTTCAATATACCTTGACTGACGAAGGTTATTCAAAAGAATCTATTGACTCTGCACTTCATTATTCTGCACTTTTTTTCAAATATGTTCAGGGTAACAAGACAAAAGATTGGGATGCGCTTAAAGGATATGCCGCGAAAATTAAAGATAAAAAATGGATAGATTATCTTGATATACCCCAATCGCAAACTGGAGACGACATATTATGGTGGAGAAAAAATCGGTATGACCCCAAAGAGGCCTTAAATAAAATAAAATGCCCGGTATTGAGTGTTTTTGGTGAGAATGATGTATTAGTGCCACCAGCCGAAAACAAAAATAAAATGGAAACTTATCTGAAAAATGCAGGCGTGGATTATAAAGTTGTTACCATAAAAGATTGCGGACACGACATGATAACAAAGGGTAAACTGAATGGTGCTGATTGGGATTGGCCATATACTTATTGGCAATGGCAAAGACAACCTCAGGAATTTTTCAGTTCAATATTTGAATTTATAAAAAAATAAAACTCGAAGAAACCATTGAATTAAAAGATGGGGTAATTGAGCGAAAAGCTAAAGGTACCGTTCGCTAGAACTAACATATAGACAAAGATCTTATATAAGTCTAAAATTTGCATTACAGAAAAACGAAGGTATTCGTGTAACTCATTATCATTATTCCACATTTTTTTTGATAATTGGAACCTATCAAAACTTATTGGCCTTATTTGAATCTGAGATGCCAGCCTAAGAACAAAGTTAAATTCTGTTGCAGGGCTGAAGTTTATTTCTAAGAGACAGTTTTTCACAGTTTGTGTCGTGCGTAGCTTTTCCTAGCTCATGGACAATTAAAATCTATATTTACCTGCTATATCAATTCCTAAAGTAATATTATCGAAGTTTTTGAAGACCCGAATCTCAGTTCCGGTTCTTCAAAAGCTGTTTGCTCAGAGGAATCATCTTACCTGCCTTAACAAGAAAACCAACGTGTACTTTATGGCCAACCTCAAGGTTGTCTATTTAACTAATGAGCCATTATTTTTCTTTTTCCAAATGCTATTAATTATCAAGAGGCTTTTGCCAGAAATAATTTGGATTGGTAATTTCAAATACCTTGGTATCACTCGAAGTTTTTCTGGACGAGTTAACAGTATTAAAACGACCAGGATATAAATTAACATACTGAACCACAGTATTATTCTTCGAGTAAGTCTCCACATCCCAAACACTATTAACAGGGCAGCGTAACCAATAAAGGTTCTTTGACATATAAAAATCAAGATAAAATTCCTTGTTTCTAAATGCATCCTTATTTAAAAGGAGTTCCGAATTATTAATTAAGTGAGTTCTCACTTCTTCGACGCTTAATAATTCACCCTTATTATCACTCACATAGGCATTAAAAGTTGGATCCATCCATAGCCATTTATTAAGGGTTTTAGACCACACAACGTTTATCACATGGCAATCAGTGTCGGCAGTATCTTTTGGCATACATGTAATCATCCTGGATTTAAATCCCTCAGCGTGCAACGCATCCTTTAAAATGGTCGCTTTCATTCGACAATTCACGCCCCGTTTGTCGCGTTTGCACACCTCAATTATATCATTTGCATTTCTAGAAGGTGGATTGTCACCGTTTTGATGGGGCACTATATTGTAAGCCCAAAATAATAGTCTTTTTATTTTGCTGATCTCGTTACCGTTGCCTGCTACTGAATCCAAATTAAATTTAACTTTTAAGTCCACAAGCTCCTTTGAATCTGGAGATTGATAAATAAAAGGGGGCAACGCCGTTACTTTACCATTGAGATATGGGGGTGAGGTTTTTAAGATATAATTCATGTCGCCCCTTTCCCGGATACTTAAGAGGGCTTTTTCAAAGCGTTTGTTACCATGGAGGCTTTTTAGATCTGTATCTTGTATGGTGTTGTAATAATTGCTATATCCCAATTTTACGCATTTGTCAAACGCAGCAAGGGCTTGTGTAGTACTTCCTAACAAATTCTGATAACAGGCAAGATTATAGTACATGCCCGGGTACCAGTTTTTAACAGTAGCCTGGGTATCTACAGCAGCTTCTTCATATTTAACCAACCACTCGTTTATGAGACTAACTGCTTCAATGTAGTTCTTATTGTCAGCAGCAATGCGCCGATTATTATCCAATGCAGAAGTGTATGTTTTGAAGCTTTTTGTTGTGACAGAGGGTTTTTTCTGCGCAATTGAATTAATTATAGGCACAATTAACAATATTGTGAGTAATGCTTTTTTCATTCAAAATATTTTTAATGTTCTAATCTAACAAAACAACCCGAAACTTTTAAGCCGAGGTAGCTGACTAACTGTTGTTTAACACTTTTTAACAGAAAGGTATAACAATTATTCCCTCAATATTTGATAAATAAGCTGGCTAGAAATATTTGAGTTATATCTTCTTTAACACTTCCAAATCCTGATACCTTAACGACTGATTATCATAAACTCATTTCACTAATAAAGAAGTTTTTTTACTCTATCTGAAATGTTAGCCTGTTGTTCCCAAGTGGATGATTTTAATAAGGTTGCCGGGGTTTAATCTGAAAAATCGTATTCTTAATTTCAAAGCCACAGGATCTTGTTCTTTTGGTGATGCAAGAGAATAAGCCTTTGTTTCTTTTGCTTTGATTTTTACTTTGCTTCAATGACGAGCAATGTATGAACGACTAGACAATTTGAACTTTTGAAAATAGAATCTGTTATCTTTATATAATTTTTTAAGCATATGTCGGCAAAAGATATTGAATTAACAGGTGTAAAGGAAATCGCAAGAAGGGCAAATGTTTCAATTGGAACAGTAGACCGTGTGATCCATGATCGCAAAGGGGTATCGCAAAATACCAAGGATAAGATTAATGCAATTATTAAAGAGCTCGATTATCAACCTAATATCTTCGCGCGAAGGTTGGCGTCTAAAAAGCAGGTTGTTTTTGCTGTTCTGATTCCAAAGATTTCACAAGAAACCAATTATTGGGAGGCACCACTTCTTGGTATAGACCAAGCGGGAGCAGAGATCAGTCCTTACGGCATTGTCTTACAGAAATATTTATATGATGTCAACGATAAAAACTCCTTCCTTGAGCAGATCAAACTGATAGATCTTTCCTTGGTAAAGGGTGTTCTTTTGGCGCCAAGTTTTATTGAAGAATCTGAACAGTTTGTAAAGAAGCTTGAAATCAGAAAAATACCTTATGTATTCATCAATTCAGATATTCAGGGGCACGAAAGCTTAAGTTATTTCGGTCCTGATCTTTATCAAAGTGGTTACCTTTCTGCCCACCTCATGAAATACCTCCTTAAAAAGGAAGATAAGATTCTAATCGTTAACATTTCACAAGAAATAGATAACCAGCATCATCTATTGCGTAAAGAGCAAGGATTCAGGAACTATTTTAGCGATAATAAGCTTGAAAATGTCATCGTAAAAATTGATATCAAGCATACTGACTATACCTATATAAGCAACTCACTTGAGCAGGTGTTAAAAAGCCATAAGATTGCTGCTATTTTCGCAACCAATTCGAGGGTTTCAACCGTTGCCAAATATTTGGCAAAGACTGGAGATCAACATAGAATTTTAATCGGATTTGATTATACTAAAGAGAATCTTGCTTTCCTTAAGGAGGGGGACATTGATTTTCTAATCTGTCAGAAGCCCAGAGAGCAGGGGTACAAAGGGCTAATGGCCTTATATCAGTTTGTCGTGCATTCCAAAACTGGTGAAAAAAATAACTTTATGCCGATCGATATCATCACAAGCGAGAACTGTGACTTCTACATCAATTAAGCCATTATTTCATTGATTATTACTTTTTTTCAAAAAGCAATATCACCACCCTGATTTGGAATTCCAAAAAATGTTTTGTTTATTCGTGTACGTTAACGTTGATCATTCTCATACGTTTAATGTTAAGTAAAACAAACCATATGGACCAGAAGACTTATATTAAATCCTTGTATATCATTGCGGTACTTTTTTTTGTCTTCGGTTTTGTCACATGGATAAACGCAATGCTTATCCCATACTTCAAAATTTGCTGTGAGCTCAATAATCTCGAGTCTTATTTTGTAGCTTTTGCTTTTTATATTTCTTATTTATTCATCTCTTTTCCTGCTTCCATATTGCTTAAAAAGTTTGGTTTTAAGAATGGTATGATGATTGGATTTTTCGTGATGGCTATCGGTGCATTTATATTTGTACCAGCAGCGTTATTACGTAATTATCTGTTATTTTTAGTTGGCCTTTTTACGCTAGGGGCAGGACTGGCAGTTTTACAAACTGCAGCAAATCCTTACGTAACCATATTAGGCCCAAAAAACAGTGCGGCAATGCGGTTCAGTATTATGGGGATCTGCAATAAATTTGCAGGAATTCTTGCTCCTTTACTTTTTGCTGCGGTTATACTTAAGTCTTCCGATCAGGCACTGTTTGAACAAGTAAAGTCGATGGGAGCAGTTGAACGGGCATCGATTCTTGATGAACTGATCAGGAGGGTTATTGTTCCTTATTCATGTGTTGGTTTAATTCTGGTTTTACTAGGTTTTCTGGTGCGCTTTTCTTCTTTACCTGAAATTAATACCGAGCAGGAAGATGAGGTTACCGCCGAATCAAATAAAGGGAAACGTAATATTTTTCAGTTTCCCCATCTTGTCCTTGGCGCAATTGCCATATTTGTTCACGTAGGTTCACAGGTAATTGCGGTTGATACCATTATTGGTTATGCCCATTCTATGAATATTTCTCTTTTAGAAGCAAAGGTATTTCCTTCGTATACACTCACAGCGACAATCGTTGGTTATATCCTTGGAATTTCGCTGATTCCAAAATACCTTTCTCAGATCTTGGCCTTGCGTGTATGCATCATCCTGGGGGTTGTATTTACTTTATGTATCATTTTTTGTAACGGTAGTGTTGTCATATTGGGGCATCGGGCAGATATTTCTATATGGTTCATTGTATTATTGGGCTTTGCAAATTCAATGATATGGGCTGGAATATGGCCATTGTCTATGGATAGACTCGGACGTTTTATAAAAATAGGCGCTGCTATTCTAATCATGGGACTTTCCGGAAATGCCGTTATGCCGCTATTATATGGTCACTTTGCCGATATTTATGGTCTGCAAAATGCTTATTTCGTGCTTTTACCGTGTTATCTCTACCTGCTATTTTATGCCTACAAAGGGTACAAACTCGAGCGCTGGATTGGTTAAAAAGAAATCACCCTTTTTATTTGTTATAAAATTTTAAAATGAACTTAAATGTCTTTTACCTCAATGAAGATTCCAATGCCGCACCAGATCAACTTTCAGAGAAACTAGCTAACTATCCCCAAAATCGTTTGACTAATGATTCATGGCCTCAAATACCAGTAATTTGCACAGCCGATTTTTCTATCGCCCATACGGGACAACACATTCTGTTAAAATTTACCATATCCAATGATTATTTCCGATCTATAGAAAGACCGATTAACAGCGAAGTTCATCTTGATAATTGTGTAGAGTTTTTTATCGCTTTTGACCAGTCTGATCAATATTATAATATTGAGTTCAATTGCCTTGGGATTGGAAAAATGGCTTATGGTAATCAAAAAGCTAAAAGAACTTTATTCCAGAATTCTGTAGTGCAGAAAATTCGTACCTGGACAAAATCAGATGCTCAGGAAGGGGAGTTTAACTGGGAGATGACGATGATTATACCTGCAGATGTATTTATATTCCATCAAATTCAAAACTTTGAAGGCATCACTGCGAAAGCTAACTTTTATAAATGTGGTGATGCGTTGCCAAATCCTCACTTTCTATGTTGGAATAAGGTGATATCCCCTATACCTGACTTTCATCGTCCAGATCATTTTGGAACCATTCAATTTATGCCTGCGCAAGCTGAATTAAATAGTTTTAAATGACAAATGTGTTTTTTTTAAAATAAATTCGTGTACGTACCCGTTTATTTAATATATTAGCATTTAGATAGTTGTAGTCTTTGTCCGGATAGGATTTCAATCTATTATTTACCAACCTAAAAACCAAAAACAAATGACCATGATGGTCGCATTTTCCATGCTGAGTACCTTTGCCCAGGTCAGCCCCGCTAAAGGGACATTATTTACTTTAACTGGGCAGGTAACTAATGAAAAAACTAATGAAACCCTTGTTGGGGTTTCAATCCGCGTGCAGGGAACAGATAAAGGCACGGCAACAGATCAGAATGGTAATTTTAGTTTAGAGGTAACTCCCGGAGCTGTTATTTTGGTGAGTTATATGGGTTACCAAAATCAGACAATTAATATAGGGGAGCGTAAACGCTTAAATATTAAGCTGGCTGAAAGCGAAAGGCAGCTTTCAGAAGTAACCATTAATGTAGGCTATGGTACCCAGAAGGTTAAAGAAGTTACTGGTGCTGTCGGATCAATTACGGCCAAGCAGATGGATACTCATGCCCTGGGGGATGTGAATTCGAGTTTGCAGGGTAAGATTGCCGGACTTCAAATTACAAGTAATTCCGGAGAGCCTGGTGCCGGTGCCACAGTAAGAATACGTGGGGCATCCTCAGTAAACGGTAGCAGTCAGCCATTATATATCGTAGATGGTGTTCCCATAAATGCAGATACTTACGGTGGTGGATTGGTAGATGATGCATCGACTTTTAGTCCCCTGGCAGATTTAAACCCTCAAGATATAGCATCTATAGAGGTATTGAAAGACGGAACTGCATCTATATACGGTTCCAGAGCATCGAATGGTGTAATTATCATTACTACTAAAAGTGGAAAGAATTCCAGCAAACCAGAGATACAGTTTTCAGCAAATGGAAGTATTGCAAACATCACGCGAAAAATTGGAGTGTTAAATGCGCCACAGTTCAGAAGTGCATTTATAGATGCGATATATAATTTTACAGGAGCCCAGACCACTAAAGTCTCTGTGATAGATTCACTTCATCCATATTATTCTAAATCTAACAATTGGCAGGATCTGATGTACCGATCGGCATATCAGTACAAAGCAGATGTCAGTATCAAAGGTGCTTCTAAAGATAATAATATGAATTATTTTGTTAGTGCAGGCTATAAAGATATAGACCCGATTATCATCAATACTAAATTTAAGCAAACTTACGCTTCGGCAAAGGTATATTACACGGTAAATAAGGTTATTACGGGAAATACGAATTTCAACATATCCACCAATAATTACAACAGAATACTCAGCGGACTAAGCAATCAGAGTGCGATATATCAGGCTTTAAGTACCATGCCTGTTTATTCACCATATGATCCCATCACAGGACAACTTATTCCACTTCTGGAGGGAAGTAAACCCAATCCGATAGCTATCTCTGAGCTGGCTGCTAATAAAATAAACAGATGGAGGATGTTTGGTAATCAAGATTTTAAAGTGAAAATTTTAAAAGATTTGGATTTCAAGACAACTTTAGGAGTTGACTATTCGAATACAGAGGAAACAAATTTCACTCCTCAAACGCTCTTACCACAGGGTCAGGTCAGTTCATCTTACCTGACTACAGGGAAAAACTATTCCTTTATCAATGAGAATACGTTAAACTACAGAACAACCCTTGCTAATGATCATAACCTTACCTTTTTGCTTGGACAGTCTTACCAGAAATTTACAGACAACAACGTCAATGTGATAGGTAGAGGCTTAATTGATGCAACCATTACCTCTATCAATGGTACATCTGTTGTTTCGCTTTATAATCAGAACATCGAAGAATACAGTCTGCTTTCTTATTTTGCCAGGGCAAATTATGACTACAAAGGCAAGTATCTTTTCTCTGCGGTAATGAGAGCTGATGGTTCTTCAAGATTTGGAGCGGATAACAGATTTGGATATTTCCCCTCATTCTCGGCCGGTTGGAGATTGTCAGAAGAAGATTGGTTTAAGAAAATCAGTTTTATTTCAGATGCAAAGATCCGGGGAAGTTTTGGTGTTACAGGTAACCAGTCGATCGGTAATTATGCATGGCAGGGATCACTCAGTACCATCGGTACTTATCTAGGTAATGTAGCAATTGTTTCTAACGGAGTTCCAAATGCATCGTTAAAATGGGAAACGACAGAACAAACAAACATTGGTCTGGACCTCTCTTTTTTACGTGATAGAATTCGCTTTACCGCAGATGCTTATCTGAAAAAGACAACCGGGCTTTTATTTGATGTAGCTGTTCCGGGCACTACAGGTTATGCTACAGTTCCTGCCAATTTCGGTAGTTTAGAGAACATAGGTCTTGAATTTACACTTTCAACGGTTAACATAGACCAGGAATTTAAATGGAATTCTACATTCACTTTCTCACTAAACAGAAATAAGGTACTGTCTCTTCCTGGCAATCAGGATTATCGTCCAAATATTTATAATATGGCAAGGGTAGGGGAAACTGCAGGCGTATTTTACGGTCTTAAAGCTTTGGGCGTGTATGCTTATGACACAGATAATGTATATCAGCGGGATGCAGCCGGAGCTGTTGTTCCTTATCGTCAGGGATCCGCAAATGGATCGATCTATAAAGGTGGAGATGTAATATGGGAGGACATAAATGGCGATGGTATCATTAACGATTCCGATTTGCAGGTAATTGGTGATCCAAATCCTGATTTTACTGGAGGTTTTCAAAACGAATTCAATTACAAAAAATTCACGCTTTCTACATTAATCACCTACAGTTTTGGCAATGATGTATTTAATGAGGTTAAAAGAAACCTGGATGCTACACCATATGATCAGAATTTCACCACCGATCAGCTTAGACGATGGAGAAAACCGGGTGATGTAACAGATGTTCCAAGATTGGTTAAAACTGACCCGATGTTAAACAATGCCATCTCAAGCAGATTTGTAGAAGATGGTTCATTTATCAGAGTTCAAAATCTTGCGCTCAATTATAGAATTCCGACGAAAGTATTGAACAAGCTAAAAATAAACAATGCTACTGTAGGATTCTCGGTAGTCAACCTGCTAACCTTTGGTTCTTACACCGGATATGATCCCGAGGTCAGCTCATCAACTAATGCACTTGCCGTTGGTGTAGATCGTGGATCTTTCCCAAGAACCAGAACATATAATTTGTCATTGAACTTTAGTCTTTAATACTATGAAACGAAGAGATTATAAAATATACAGCTTTATGCTGATCACCTTGGTTTTCTTATCCAGCTGTAAGAAGGCATTAGAAATCGATCCAACAACTTCTTATTCCAGTTCGAATTTCTGGACCGAAACGCCTCAGGCAACGGCAGCTTTATATGGTGCATACAACCTTTTACAAGGAGCAATGGCGCCGGAGTCTGTTTTATACGGCGAAGGAAGGGCTGATAATGTAGTCATAAATCCACTGGCATTGAGCTCGCAGACCTTGAATTTGTTAACAAACAACCTCAACTCAAGTCTGCCTATTGCAAACTGGAGTGGTTTCTATCAGGTTGTTAATCAAAGTAATTTAATCCTAAAGAACACTTTGGAAATGAAGGGTAAAGGACTTTATTTAGGGAAAGCTGCTGAATATAATAGTGTAAGAGGGCAGGCCTTTGCCATTCGCGCTTTCTGTTACTTTTACATGACCCGTATTTGGGGTAAATTACCCATGGTAACTGAACCCTTTGTAGATGCGAAACAAAATGTAAGCATTGCACGTTCAGATACTGCTGCGGTGTACGCCCAGATCCAGGCAGATCTTGATTCTGCAGCATTAGCGCCAATCCCTGCATCTTATACAACGGCTCCGGCAACCCGGGCCCAGTTTACATTAGGTGCAGTTAATGCTTTGTATACTGATTTTTATATGTGGCGTCATCAATATGAGAATGCACTTGTGGCCTCACAGAAAATTCTGACCAGCTCAACCTATTCACTTGCCTCACTTTATAGTGCCTCGTCAACGGTAGATTATAATGTTAATCCGGCATTAATTGACAATACTGCTTATGCGCAGATGTTTACGAAAGGAGCTTCTAATGAATCAATTTTCGAAATCGATTACAATTTTGCGGAGCGGGCCACACGATCATTTTTGATTACGGTATATGGTGATCTTGGTTTCCAGCCGTTCTTCAAAGCCAGTGGTTACCTATCTAGTAAATTCAGCTCAACGGATTTGCGTTCAAAGATTAATTTCGATACCAATTCGGGTATCGTAAAATTCTTTGAGAAATCTGGATTTGTGCGTGGTACGCAGGACGATAAGAATATTATCATTTATCGCCTGGCCGATATCATGTTGTTACGTGCTGAAGCACTCAATAAAACCGGCAACATTCCCGGAGCAATGGTACTGGTAAATCAAATCAGAAGCAGAGCCGGGGCCCAGCCATATGCGGAAGATTCTTACAGCGGATTTACCACCGATCAAATAGAAGATCTTATCCTTGATGAACGTGCCAGAGAACTTTGTTACGAAGGCAAGAGATGGTTTGATCTGGTACGTACAGGCAAGGCCATTAAAGTAATGCAGCCCATCAATGGCCTTAGTCAGACTGAAAACTTCCTGTGGCCATTAAGCCTTACCGAAATCAGATTAAACCCACTGTTGGATCAAAATTCATATTACCAATAAAAAATATTTAAAGATGAAAAAATTAAATCTTTACCCAAAAGTACTTTTTCTCTGCATGTGTGTGCTCACAATTGTAAGTTGTGGCAAACTCGAGCTTTTGAAAAATGAAGATAGTAACGGAACTGATGCAGGTGCTAACCTTAAGGAGCAAACCATACAACAGTTTCTACTTGCAGACCACAGTTCAGATTTAACCGAACTTGATCTCTTTGCTTCAGCAGTGAAACGTTCGGGCTTGATGGATATGCTGGGTAAAAGCGAGGATTATACTATGGTACTGCTCACCAATCCCGCGGTTAAACAGCTTTTGGCAACGGTAGGGTATACCAGTGTTGATCAGGTACCTCCCATTATTCTTAAAAACCTGTTGGGCGATCTGATCATAAAAGGGAAATTAAAATCCACTGATCTTAGTCTTGATGAGACAAGAAAAATAGAAACCATTAATGGAAACTATATTTACTACTCCAGAACATCAAACGCATCTGATCAATATGTGCTGAGAATTAATCAGAATTCAACATTAGGATCCACGGCGGCAGTGGTACGGTCGCAGGATCTGGAATTTAACAACGGCGTAGCCCAGGTTACTGCTCAGTTTACTTTCTACAGGTTGCTGGACGATAAACCGGATGAGGCCGATGAGGGGGGGAATGTGATTACACAAAAAATCAATGTGGCTAAAGACGTTTACGTTCGCGGCGGTTCTGGTAACTCAAATGCCAATTTCAACGATGTGGCAACCATAGATTTAAAAGCGGTAAGTTCCGCAGATGCTACTGTTGGTCGTATTGGTGTAATGCAGTACCCACTGGAAAAACCAAGCTTTGGCGACAAAATTGGCGCCGCAAAGATGTATGTTTATGTGTATACCACAGGGTTAACGCCTGCTACCACATTCTCCTTTTCTGCACATTTAGGTGAAAATAAAGATTGGGCGGAAAATGCAATCACCTGGAACAATGCTCCGACCTACAATTCTGTTCCTATGTCAACTTTATCTATTCCCGGAGAAACAGTTGGATGGGTTTCTTTTGATGTTACCTCAGCAGTTAGTCAGCTTTACGCAAATAATGAAACCTTTATCAACGTGTTTTTAAAACACAATGTTGATAATTTTATTAAGGTTCGCCCAAGGGAATTCTCTAATGGACTTTACAGTTCTTATATTACTATTAGTTCTCCACCGCAAACAGTTTTAACACTCGGCAAGGTAAGTGTGCTTAATGTTTCTGCCCTTGAGCAGATTGCACCGTTAACATTGGCTAATTTGAAAATGGAAGGTACAACTGATCATAACATTACCTACTCCGTAAAACAGGTTCCTACGGCCGGATTCTTAGTTAAATATGGGATTCCGCTTGCTGCAAATGCCTCTTTTTCGCAGGCTGATATTGCAAAAGGAGCCATTAAATACCTATATGGGGGATCGGGCAATACGGATAAGATCATTTTTGAGGCAAGAGATCATAACGGAGGGTATTTTAAATCAGACATCAGCCTGGATATCGCAATTAAATAGATTTTGCCTGGCATTTGCTTAAATCAGTAAGTCCGAACAAAAATATAAATTATGAAAAGAACAGTATTTCTTGTAATGCTTTTAACTACATTTTTTGACTATGCAAATGCATTTCAAAAAGGGTTAAACGATCCGGTTTCACCATTTCCGGTAAGGGGATTTCATCTCGATTTGCGCATTCAGGCCATTCCTATGCCCGCTCTTAGAAAACTTGCGCTGCAATTGGTTAAGGGTGGCATTAATACGCTGGTTATGGAATGGGAGGCAACTTATCCTTTTCAGGACGAACCTTTGATTCCTAATCGTTTTGCTTATACAAGAGATGAAGTAAAGGCTTTTATTGCTTACGGTGCTTCTATAAAACTTGATGTCATACCACTTCAACAGAGCTTTGGACATGTTGAATACATTCTTAGAAATCCCAAATACAAAGACCTGAGAGAAGATCAGAAAGATTACTCTCAGGTCAATCCAATTCGCGAGGCTGAGGCTAAAAAGCTTTTTACCACGCTTTATCAGGACTTGATTTCTACACATAATTCTCCTTATATCCATATTGGTGGTGATGAGACTTATCTGCTGGGACACTCAGAAGAATCCAAAAAGAAGATTAAAGCAGTCGGTATCGGAAGGCTATATGGCGATTATATCAAAATGCTTTGCGATGTTGTAGTTGGATTGGGTAAGAGACCGGTACTTTGGGCAGACATCGCTTTGAAATATCCGGAGGCATTAAAGGGTTTACCAAAAGAGACCATTTTTATCGACTGGAATTATGGATGGGACATCAATATGTTTGGTGACCATGAAAAACTCATGCATAGTGGTTTTGAAGTATGGGGAGCACCATCAATAAGGAGTCATCCCGATAATTACTTTCTCACCCAATGGGGAAAACACTTTAAAAATATTTCTGATTTTGTTCCGTTGGCAAAAGAGCTGGGCTACAAAGGCATCATTATGACTTCCTGGTCTACCTCCGGATTGTATTCTCCCGTGTTTGAAACCACCAGGGATATCGTAGATCTTTATGCAATCCGACGTGTTTATCCTATCAGCGGATTTAATATGCTTATCGCGGCATTTCTTGAATCCATAAAGTCCGGGAAGGCACTTGATACAGAAAAGTTCATTTACGGTTATGCCAAATCGCAATATGGTTTTGATGAAAACAGTGCTAATGCGTTTTGGAAAGCGGTTTCGGCGGTTCCTTTCGAGATTACACAAGGAAAACCGATCAATACGGATTTAAGTATTGATCAAATGTTAGATAGTACCAAAAAAGCATCTGCTATACTCCTGAAGCTTAAGCCCGTTAAAAATGCAAAAGAGTTTGAACATTACCGCTTAATGGCAGCCATCCGTATACAATATCTTACTTATCAGTCGATAGAATCCCGGGCAAATGCTCCGGAAATGACCGCCGAAAAGCTTAAGGTACTAATTCCTGAGCTTGAAGCGCTACCTACTAAAGAACTGGATAAGAAGTTTATAGCGCTCAATTCAGAGATCATGTACCCTTCAGAAATTGCTCAGGAAAATGAGCTTAGAAATGCGAAAATCAAGGTATTGCTGGATAGGCTGAAGAGGCTTAAATAATACTAAAGAAAATGGAAAAGATTAAGCTATATAATGGTAAAATAATTACTCCCCATCGTATAATTAACGGGGGGTGTATCATTATTGAAGGAGGAAAGATTCTTGACGTAAGCACCTCAGATATTCATGTAGAAGGGGCATTAGAAATAAATGCAAGGGGTAATTACATTGCACCTGGATTTATTGATTTACACGTTCATGGTGGTGGTGGTCACGATTTTATGGACAATGAGCTGGATGGCTTTCTGGCAATTGCAGAATTACACGCTAAACATGGTACAACAGCACTCATGCCTACAACATTAAGTAGTGAGCATCAGGATTTGCTTGATACTTTAAGTGTTTATGAAACTGCCGATGTCAGAAATGTTAAAGGCGCACAGTTTATAGGGATACATATTGAAGGACCATATTTCTCTATGGAGCAAAGAGGGGCACAAGATCCAAGATATATCAGGGCGCCGGATCCGGCAGAATATCAGGAGATTATTGCGGGTTCTAAGGCTATTAAACGCTGGAGTGCAGCACCTGAGCTTAAGGGAGCCTTAGAATTTGCTCAATACCTGACTGAAAAAGGTATTTTGCCATCCATTGCACATACCAATGCGATATACGAAGAGGTATTGCCGGCATTTGAAAAAGGTTTTACTCATGCTACACATTTTTACTCGTGTATGTCGGGTGTTTCGAGGCGAAATGCATACCGTTATGCGGGAGTGATAGAAAGTGCCTATCTGCTTGATGCAATGACTGTAGAAATCATTGCTGATGGCATTCATCTTCCTCCGCCGTTACTTAAGCTTGTCCTCAAAATTAAAGGGGCAGACCGAACTGCACTGGTTACTGATGCAATGCGCGCCGCAGGTATGCCGCCAGGGCCAAGTATTCTTGGTAGTCGACGTGATGGCCTGGAAGTTATTGTTGAAGATAACGTGGCTAAATTGAAAGACAGAACTGCCTTTGCGGGTAGTGTTGCTACGATGGATAAGCTGGTTAGAAATATGGTGGAAATGGCTGATGCTACCCTGGAAGATGCCGTTAAAATGGCTTCTCTTAGTCCGGCAAATATAATCGGCATAGGAGATCGAAAAGGATCACTGGTGGCAGGTAAGGACGCTGATATTGTCATCTTCGATGATCATGTAAACATTATGCAAACCATAGTGTCTGGGAAAAGTATATATGTAAAATCAATTTAATTTATATCTGGTGGTGAAAAAAAAAGAGTTAAGCATGCCTGAGCTTCGGGTTTACAAGTCAAGAAAATTAATGGGAGCTGCGGCAGCGAGCCGGCTCGCCATCGAGATTAATGCTGTTTTGAAAAATAAAGATTCCGTTAATATCGTATTTGCAGCAGCTCCTTCACAAAATGAATTTTTGAGCGCGCTTTTTTACGAGGACATTAAATGGGAGCACGTAAATGCTTTTCATATGGATGAGTATATCAATTTGGATGAAAATGCAACCCAAAGATTTGGGAATTTTTTAAAAGAGCGCATATTTGATAAGTTCAATTTTAAGTCTGTGAACTACTTGAATGGAAATGTTGATGACGTTCAATCAGAATGTAAACGTTATTCGAGGTTACTTGAAAATCATCCGATTGATATCGTTTGTATGGGGATAGGTGAAAATGGGCATCTTGCTTTTAATGATCCGCCCGTTGCCAATTTTAGTGATCCTGAAATCGTAAAGGTGGTTACATTAGATTTGCCCTGCAGGCAGCAGCAGGTTAATGATGGTTGTTTTGCTAGTCTAGACGATGTACCTACTCAGGCGCTAACATTAACAATCCCCGTTCTAATGAGTGCAAAGATTATCAATTGTGTGGTACCCGGACAGGCAAAAGCACAGGCTGTGTTAAATACACTAACCAAGCCCATATGTAGCGATTTTCCGTCAACTGTATTACGAAAACATAACGGGGCAGTACTTTTCCTGGATACCGACAGCAGCAAATACATTCAGTCTTGTTAAGAACTAATCTCAAGCCTGTATCCTTTGGCGCGAACAACAACAATTTTGATATTCGGATCAATTTCCAATTTTTTTCTAAGTTTTGATATGAACATATCCAGACTGCGACCTACAATAACACCCTCATCCTCCCATATCTCTTTTTGCAGTCGACTTCGCTCTATAATCTCGTTAGGAGACGAGGCGAAAATGCGCAGTACACGGGTTTCCGTTCCGGTCAGGTCTGTTGTCTCTCCATTTGTCATGAGCTTACGATTCTTCACGTCGAACAACACTGAGCCCAAAGTGAACATATCAGCATGCCCACTGTTAGGTAAGGCCTTCCGAGGCTTAACAGATCTCAAAAAGAAAAACCCAACAACTGCTAAAAATGACAGACCTCCCAAAAAATATTCATTCTTTGCTACACTTATGCCCGGCGGTTTAAATTTGATGTTGATCATGTAACATGCTCTAGGCTGTTTTCTTCCTAAGCATGCTACAATATCATCTTTCTTATTTTTGGATATTGCGTATCCATAGGCTACACTGGCATTGCTACAGTTCATTACGTTTACAACATAATCACGTGCCAGCTGATCTTTGCCCAACAAGCGCTGAGTAGTATTCACCAGCGAGTCCGGTTGAAAAGTAAGCTCATTCTCAAACCTGATCTGGTATTCATTTTCTGCGATCTTTTTTACCGGAAGCACTCTTGATGTACTGTCGCCYGACTGTAAGAGTATCTCATGTCCAAGCCTTCGTAGCAAAACTTCTCTCCTGGCGATATCAAAGTCGTCACCATCCTTCCTACTGAAAGCCACGCAGATTACAGAAATAAACAAGAGTAGCAACAACCCGAACAGGTACTTGCGTTTCCCGGACAGGAGATTTCGGTTAACATGCATAATGTCAAGATTTTATTTACAAAGTTTACAATTTTATTTGCAATCTAAGCTCTTCAGGCTGAAATATGTCAAAGTAATTTCGCTTAATCAATTAGAAATGATATGAAAAATAAAAGAAACGTTTTGTACAGCACGGTTATCATGCCGTCACCGAAAATCGAGTATCAGGCCTTAGGTGGCCTTTGGTCCAGGTAGTGTTACACATAATATAGTCACCTTTTGCTACACGCTGAGACCGAAATTGTTCGAACCTTGTTCGACCAGAGCCGAATATGTAGGGGACTAGAGTAGTGCCAGATCTTAACGATCTGCACCTCCCAAAAAGAAGGCAAAAAAATTGAACGTTTGAGCTTAAATTTTATTAACGCTTTGCAGTTTCTGTAACTTCTTAAAAGCCTCTTTTGCTCTTCTTATTAACTCACATTCATTAAAATTAATTAAATTAACATTAACAAAATCATCAGGATCATACAAGTAAGCCAGTGAGTAATATCTGATGTCGAGATAGAGGGTATCTAAAACCTTTCCTATTCTCTCGTCAAACTTTCCCAACTGCCCATACTCATCCTGAGATTTGATTTCAAGAAACAATTGTTCGAACTCGGCAATTTCAATTTTTCCGGAATTTAACATCGAGAACAGATGCAAATACTTCTGCAAGTGTATTTTGTCTAATAACTTTATTTCATTTATCATAAAATATGTACTAGTCATCTACGTCTTTTATGATCATGCGGTTTTCATTGCTTCTTTTTTCCATTGTTATGATATAATCTGGAAATTCCATATTCAGGTTTTGCTGCATAATGGAATGATAAGTATGAATATATCCGGGATAAATTGGAACTCACTTACGCAAGTCAGACGGTGAAAGACCAATTGGAGAAAATATGGCAAAATGCTTTAGAAATACGTAACAACTGGGAGCTAAACCACCAGTCAGGCCGAGCAAAATGGAAGTTCATCAAAGCTACAGTAACCCATGATCCAGCTAACTTTGGAAAGGCCTATCTGGTGCAGCGTATTGATTTTGTGAAGTAGTCATCTTTGGTAAACACTTAATCGGAATATATATGCATAAAAAAGGCTGCTTAAAAGCAGCCCCTTTCAATCATCATCAGCCCTTTTCAATCACTAAGGGAATGCTGTTGTGATTATATTTTATCAGAACTATTCAGGGGTTCTGACTAAGATGAAATGTTATTGTACTATTTTACCGTCTTTGTCAATTTTCAAAGATGATGTTTCCTCACCTTTTTTAACATCGATTTGGTAAAAGCTTGATTTATCTGCATTTGTTACCAAAAATGCAGCTGTTGGAGTCCATTCTTTAACTGGATCTGTTTGCAAAGTTTTTTGCACTGGTTCTGGAAGATCTTTTAATTCTACCGGAGTTTTGGTTGTACTATCCTGATGAACACTAATCATCACTGGATTTTTGATTTCGCTTGCTTTTACTGAGGTTAATCCTGCTACAGCTAAAATTGCTGCTGATAAAATGATCTTTTTCATAATTACTATATTAAAGTTCAATTAAATATTCTTGTTATTTATGTTTAGAGTATGCTACATAATAATGCCTAACTACATTTGTTTTGGCACGGGGTTGATTTACAGTAGTTTACTGATTAGCTCGTTTTATTATACTGTTGCATTTTTCCGCAACTTGCGGAGCGCCGATACAGTTTTGTGGATAACAAAGTCCATGTATTAAAAAACTGCCATAATTATTACCTTTAATAAATTCCATTTTGTCGATGAATTATTTTATCTCAGTTATCTGCCTGCTACTCTTAAGTACGTATAGTAAAGCGCAATATCTTGATGAAATGTCTGTAAAACTGCATCAACCCGCTGATCTTAAAAAAGATGTTTACCTCGTGCAAAACACATTAGAAAAAGAAAATCCAAATCTTTATCTATATATCAGTAAAAAAGATCTTGACCATAAATTTGATAGTTTAAGGATGACCATAAAACAACCACTTACCAGCATAAGTCTATATGTTAAACTATTAAGCGTTATCAGTTATATCGGCGATGGTCATTTAACCATCAACATAGACTACTCGAAATTTACCGCCTCTGATATTGCATTTTTAAAGAAGCCAACATTACAGCACCCTATTTATCAATTTAATTACCGGGTAATAGCACACAGGCTATTTATCAGCGAAAATTTATCTGTCGATTCCACAATAGCTAAGGGTACAGAGATCTTAAGTATTAATGATGTTCCAGCCGCTAAATTGATAGATAGCTTGAGCCACTACATTACCTCAGATGGTTATAATACTACCTATAAAGAGTTCCTGATGAACGGCGGCCTATTTGCAGAACGTTATCGTTTTTTATATCCGAAAAGGGAACCTTTGAACTTTAAGCTCAGTTCCAATAAAGGTACGCAACAAATCACACTAAATGCCTTTCAAAAACCTGGTTATGATAGCAGTAGTGTTGCCCTGCCCCCACATACAGCGTATAAATTATTAACGGCTGATAGTAGCATTGCCTACCTTAAACTCCAGACCTTTTTTAATGGCGCTAATTATGAAGGGTATCACGGTATTTTTGCGGACATTCAAAAGAGAAAATTAAAAACATTAATAATAGACCTGCGCGGAAACACCGGAGGAGAAATCGGTTGGGCATCAAGTATATATAGTTTCTTAATAGATACGCCAACCTATTTCTACAAGCTTCCGGCAGAAATAAGCCGGCAAAAGTTACTGTATGATAATCCAAAAATACGGGACTGGGTTAAAAAGGCATCTAAATTAAATTATCCCATTGTTACACCTGATACCAGCATATTTAAAGGCAAAATATATGTACTTATAAATGGTGGTAGTTTTTCGGCATCCAGTTTACTGGCAGCAAATATGCGAAACCTAAAAAACGTAACTTTTGTTGGTGAAGAAACCGGAGGCAGTAAAAATGTCTGGACTGCAGGGATAATCAAAAATATGACGCTTCCCACCAGTAAACTTTCACTCGCTTATGGCAACATGCCGGCCTATTTTGGTGACATTACAAACATTGACGGGCGTGGATTAATGCCTGATGTATCAATTTCCTACACTATTGAGGATTATTTAGCAAATAAGGACCTGGAGATGGATTGGGTGTTAAAGGATATTGCGCGTTAGAGGAGAAAAACACCCTCATATTGTCGCAATTACACCTCACACAGGTAGCCTGTCCTCTTTAAATTTGAATCATCATTATACTAAATAGCATCAAAATGAGAAAGATCAGAATTTTCGAACATATCTCGCTTGACGGCGTGATTGAGCACGACAAAAACTATGCATATGGCGCATGGACTGCACCATACCGGACCCCTGACGGATTGGCTATGCTTCTTGACGCATACGGTCCTGGTTTTGACCTGCTAATTGGCCGACGCACATACGATGAGTGGTTGGGCTATTGGCCAAATGCCGGAGACTTTCCGATGGCGAACGCTATAAACGCTGCAACCAAACACGTAGTGACGCACAGACCGGAAAGCCTTAAATGGGGACCAGTGAAAGATCTTGGAGAAGATTTCATCGAGGAGCTTCGCAAACTCAAGTTGACCGACGGGCCCGATCTGGTCGTTTCCGGAAGTATATCACTGACACCTTTGCTACTCAACGCGGGATTGATAGATGATGTTATCCTGATTGTATACCCGGTATTACTG
>NZ_JBFTIZ010000081.1:0-18028 GCF_056395165.1 Pedobacter sp. 10L46_2 | reverse complement strand
AAACTGCAGGATGTAAATGGGGATTTCAAATTCACAGATGCGGATAAACAATTCCTGGGATCCAGAAATCCTAAATTTACCACTTCAATGAGAAATGAATTYACGTTTTTTAAGCAGTTTGATTTTTCTTTCTCTATGTATTCCAACTGGGGAGCCATGACAGATTTTAATGAGGCTAAGAATAATTCCGGTTTTCAGGATAGACAGAATTCGTACAAAGTGCCTTATTGGACTGCAGAAAATCCAATCAACGATTATGCAAGATTGTACTCAAGCAATGGCAGTGCAAACTATAATGTATACCGTAAAACATCATTTATCAGAATAGATAATGTCTCGTTAGCATACACTTTGCCAAAGAAACTGGTTGAAAAAGGAAGGTTGAATAGTGTAAGGATCTTTACGACTGTTCAAAACGCAGCAATTTATGCACCCGACTGGGATTATTGGGATCCACAGAATAAAAACCCAACGCCCCGGTATGTGACATTAGGACTAAATGTAACCTTGTAGTATAAATCAAATCGATGATCATGAAAAATCTATATAAAATATTACCTGTCTGTTTAGTTATCACTATACTGGCCGGAATTGGATGTAAAAAAAGCTTTTTAGAACCCGAACCGCTTTCCTTTTACACAGATGAAGATTATAAAGACCCTGCAGTTTTGCGGGCTACATTAGTAGCTTGTGCAAGAAATTTGCGGAATGAATACTTTGGTGATGGCGCGCCGTGGATTACCGAGCAAATATTCTCTGAGATAGCAGTTGATGGTACAACAGATAAATCTGGTCCTGCTCAGGATTTAAACCTGTTGATTACTCCTGATGCGAATCTAAATTCGGTTGACTTTAACAGAATTGGATATTATTGGGACGAGGGATATAAGGGTATCAAATATGCAAATACAGTGATTAGCCGTATTGATGCTGCCAATTTTAAAGATGAAGCGGAGCGTAACTCGATACTGGGGTCGGCCTATTTTCACAGAGCATTCCGTTATTACCGTTTGGTAAATCAATTTGGAGACGTGCCTTTGTTGTTGAATGAAGTAACCACGCCAAGGGTAGATTTTTATACCACTAAGCGCGAGGTCATTCTTCAGAAGATGAAAACAGACCTGGAATTTGCAGCGCAATGGGTAACTGATAATGTGAATAAGGGTGAGGTAACCAAAGGAGCGGTAAATCATTTGCTTACCAAGGTGAATTTAGCGCTCGGAAAATTTGACGATGCCATAGCCTCTGCAAATGCGGTAATAAATGGAAGTCCGTATGCACTAATGACCAACCGGTTCGGCGCTACAAGAGCAGATGAAACAAGAAACCTGATATGGGACCTTCACAGACCGGAGAACAAGTCGTTGGGTGAGAACAGGGAAGGTATATTTATGGTGATTGACAGGCAGATGGATGGAGGTTATGATGGGGGGATGAAAATTATGCGTCAGGCAGTACCGAACTGGGGTTCAAACATCAATACGCCAAATGGAAAAAAAGGTACTAACGATGGAATTAATCTGGAGATCACACAGTCTAATCTTTATGGAAGAGGAATAGGCCGCTGTCGCGGAACATCTTACAGCACACAAGCGATCTGGGACGATCCTAATGACTTAAGGCATATAAAAGGCAATTGGATGAACATGGAAGACCTTGTTTATAATGAGCCCGCATTAAAGAAGAGCGACCCTACATACTACAATAAACCGATACAATTGCGAAATGCTGCAGGCGGCCTTACCGTTACTGATACCATAAGGAGTTATTTTGGATGGCCGCAGTATAAGATATTTATACCTGATTTTGAAAATGCGCCAATGCAAGGTGGTCATACAGACTGGTATGTGTTCCGGATAGCAGAAACCTATTTGCTTCGCGCCGAGGCCTATTATTGGAAAGACGATCTGGCCAGCGCTGCCGCTGATATCAATAAGGTAAGGGCACGTGCAAAAGCAGCACCCTATACTCCTGCTTCGATCAACATCGGCACGATACTGGATGAAAGAGCCCGCGAACTTTATTACGAGGAGCCAAGAAAATGTGAGCTGACCAGAATTGCTTACATTTTTGCACTTACCGGTAAAACTGCCTATAATGGTAAAGTATATTCTTTAACCAATTTCTCGGAAAACAATTTCTTTTATGATAGGGTAAAAGAAAAAAATGTGTTCTATAAAAATGGTGTTAAAACAAATCATGGAGATCAATATACCATGAGCCCATATCATGTATTGTGGCCGGTACCTCAAAGTGCGATCAGGGCAAATGTATCCGGTCACATAAATCAAAACAAAGGATATTCTGGCTCAGAGGGTAATGTACCACCGATTGATAAAATAGAATAGAGGCTAAAGTGATCTTACTGTCTAAAAACCATATTTTTAAAATACGATTAAAGAAATAATGATGTTAAATTCCCTGAGGCTAACCTGCATATCTTTTATTGCCTTTTCAGCAATGCTAACACCCTTGTATGCCCAAAGAATTGCTACCCTGGAGGTAGACCTGAAGAAAAGAACGCCAGATAAAGAGATTCATGTTCAGGTAGATCTGGATGCAATAACTGCTTTGCCTGATAGCGTTATCAGGTTAATAGAGGTAAAAGGAAACAAACAAACCCCTGTAGCGTATCAGGTAGAAAACAACGGAAAACGGGTTTTGCATTGGCTGGTAAAACCTTCTTTGGCCACAAGCATATTTGCCCTGGAAAAAGGAAAACCGCTTAAGCCTGCGGATCACATAAGGGCTATCCGTGAAAACGGGGAGTTAACAATAAGTAACGGGAATAAAAACTTACTCCGCTACAATTACAAAACGGTTTATCCACCAAAGGGAATAGATACGGCCTTTAAAAGAAGCGGTTTTATACATCCGTTATGGTCTCCGCACGGACAAGAATTAACACGGATACAGGCTCCCGATCATTACCATCATTATGGATTGTGGAACCCATGGACTCATGTGGTTTTTGAAGGTGATACTGTAGACTTCTGGAACCTTAAAGACCGGAAAGGAACGGTAAGGTTTGTAGATTTTGTTGCTGTAAACGCAGGTCCGGTATATGCAGAATATCAGACACTGCACGATCATGTGGTTTTTAAAAAAGACGGAACTGAAAAGGTAGCACTCAACGAGCTTCAGTCGGTAAGGATCTTCCAACCTCAAAAAGGTCAGGATTATTATATTGCTGATATCACTATTCAGCTCAATTGCGCTACTGATGAACAGGTATTACTTAAAGAATACCGTTATGGCGGCTTGGGTTGGCGGGCTACCGAAAAATGGAATAAAGAAAATAGCGAAACCCTGACATCCGAAGGAAAAACAAGAAAAGATGCGGATGGCACCAAAGCACGTTGGGTGATTTTGCAGGGAAAAATAGATGATGACTATGCCGGTGCGGTAATGATGTCTTATCCTACCAATTATAATTATCCGGAACCATTAAGAATATGGCCTGAAAACATGAACGGAAGGGGAGATGTGTATGCCAATTTCTCGCCAACAAAAGATAAAGACTGGTTATTGGAAAAGGGGAAAACCTATATCCTAAAATACAGGTTCCTGGTGTACAATGGCCATACTTCTAAGGAGCGTGCCGAAGCCGCCTGGGGTGATTTTGCCAGTCCTCCCGTAGTTAAAATAAAATTAAACCAACTTAATTCAAACTAATGAGCGTATCAATTTTAAGATTTAAATTCAAAGCGAGTATCCTGCTTTCTGCCTTATGGATATTGTGCATCCCATTTGCAATGGCTGCTGAAAAAAACACCTTTCTGAAAAAAGTAAAAGTACTGGTGTACACCAAAAACGGGAAGGGGTATGTTCATGACAATATCCCTAATGCGGTAAAATGCATTCAGAAATTGGGCCAGGAGAATGGATTTGACACCGATGTATCTGATGATCCTTCGGTTTTTACAGAGGCAAATTTAAAGCAGTATACCTTGCTGATTTTTCCAAGCACTAATAATGATGTGTTTGATACCGATGGACAAAGGTTAGCCTTTAGAAGATATATAGAAGCCGGAGGCGGATTTGTTGGCTTACACTCTGTAACCGGTACAGAACGAAACTGGCAATGGTTTAAGCAAATGCTGGGAGGCACGTTTGCCTGGCATGCCAGAAACCAAAAGTTTACTGTAAAAGTAATTGACCCTTCGCATCCCTCTGTTGCAGGCTTGCCAAAAGTTTGGGAAAGAAAAGATGAATGTTATTTTGCCAAAGAACTGTATCCTGGCATTAAAGTAATCATGGCACATGATGTTACCTCTTTAAATTCATCTGATCCGGCAGATGCGGAGAAAATAAAAACATTTTCTGCTCCTTTTTCGGAGTTATATCCTGCAGTATGGTACCAGCAATTTGATGGGGGAAATGTTTGGATTACCGCTCTTGGACACGATAAAGAAAACTATGAAGACCCGGTTTTTATCAAACACATCCTTCAGGGCATCAACTATGTTGCCGGCCAGTATAAAAAAATAGATTACAGTAAAGCATACGCAGATTCACGAAATACACCGCTGCGCTACTAACCAAATATTAACCTAATAAACCTAGATGATATGATGAGCGAAAATGAAAAACTTCCATATAGCAGAAGAGATTTCGTGAAAACGGCTGTTAAGAGTGCTGTTGTTACTTCTGTTGCCATGACTGGCTTTCCTACTATAGTTCCTGCTTCTGTGTTTGGTAAAAACGCACCCAGCAATAAAATTAATATAGGCCAGATCGGCTGCGGCCGAATTGCCCGGACACATGACCTTGCCGAAACTTTTAAATATGATAAAGCCCGTATTGTGGCCATTGCAGATTTAGACGGTAACAGACTGAAAAGTGGAAAACAGCTGGTAGAGGGCTGGTATACCAAAAAAACAGGTAATTCCAATTATATAGATATTAAAACTTATGATGATTATCATGACCTGCTGGCCAATAAAGATATTGATGCGGTGATGATCAGTACCCCTGATCATTGGCATGCCCAGCCAGCAATTGAAGCAGCGCTTGCAGGCAAACACATTTATCTTCAAAAACCAACTTCGTTAACTATTGAAGAGGGTAGGATGATGAGTGATATGGTCAGAAAATCTGGAGTTACTTTTCAGTTAGGTAGTCAGCAGCGTTCAGTTAACCCCTGGCCTCAATTTAAAAGAGCATGTGAACTGGTAAGAAATGGAAGGATAGGAAAACTTCAAAGTGTACAGGTTGGTTTGCCTTCAGATCCTGCGGGTGGGGTTGCTACAGAGATGCCAATTCCTGCAAATTTCAATTATGATATGTGGCTTGGCTCAACACCTTACATTTACTATACGCAGGATCGTGTACATTCACAAACAGATCCGGAATCGAGGGGCGGATGGTTAAGATTAGAACAGTTTGGTGCCGGGATGATTACCGGGTGGGGCGTACATCACATTGATATTGCTCACTGGGGAATGAATACAGAGCATACTGGCCCGATTGAAATTGAGGCGCGTGCCGAATTTCCTAAAAATGGTTTGTGGAATGTACATGGCGATTATGAGGTTCATGCCAAGTATGCAAATGGTGTAAACATGGTGATGAATAGTAAAAATCCTAATGGGGTAAGGTTTGAAGGCAGTAACGGTTGGATCTTTGTATCAAGAGGAAACGTAGGGGTTACCAGTACAGACCCTGGGTCGGGTGGTAAAGATAATAAAGCATTTTATGCAAGCGATCCGGCTATTCTTACCTCTAAAATAGAGGCCAATGAAATTCATCTGTACGAAAGTCCTGAACAACACGGCAACTGGCTGGATTGTATTGAAAGCGGAAAGGCAACAATTAGCCCTGCAGAAGTTGCGCATCGTTCTTGCAGTGCATGTTTAGTAGCTCATGCTGCAATGAGATCTCCAAAAAAGCTATATTGGGATCCGAACAAAGAAGTTTTTAAAGATAATGCAGAAGCCAATAAATTATTATCGAGACCACAGCGTTATCCTTATGGTACCAACTATATTCTCGATAAAAAGAGTTAAACTATGAAAAGCAAACTAATAATGATCCCATTAATTGTGCTGGCAGGATGCAGTCAGCCTAAGAAACAGGAAGATAATGCTGTAAAGCTGATCACCCTTGATCCCGGACATTTTCATGCTGCGCTAGTGCAAAAATCAATGTATCGCGGGGTTGATTCTACCGTGCATGTGTATGCACCTAAGGGAGCCGATGTGGAGTTGCATTTGTCAAAAATTGAAGCCTACAATAAGCGTCCGGACAATCCAACCACATGGGATGAAAAAGTTTATCTGGGCGATGATTACCTGGATAAAATGATTGCCGAAAAGAAAGGGAATGTATTGGTATTGGCAGGAAATAACCAGAAGAAAACAAACTACATAAAAAGATCGGTTGAAGCCGGATTGAATGTGCTGGCTGATAAGCCAATGGCCATTGATGGGGCTAGTTTTGAGGTTTTGAAAGGTGCATTTAAAACGGCAGCAGAAAAGCAGCTGTTGTTGTATGATATCATGACGGAGCGTTATGAGATTACTACCATGCTGCAAAGAGAGTTCTCAATGATACCCGAAGTTTTCGGTATGCTTGAAAAAGGCACGCCTGATAACCCTGCTGTTACCAAAGAAAGTGTTCATTATTTTTATAAGTATGTTTCAGGAAGTGTTTTGGTAAGACCTGCATGGTTTATGGATGTAGCCCAGGAAGGAGAGGGGATTGTTGATGTAACTACGCATTTGGTTGACCTGGTGCAATGGGAATGTTTTCCGGATCAGACGCTCGATTATAAAACCGATGTTCAATTGGTGTCGGCTAAAAGATCAAGTACAGATTTAACTTTAAGCCAGTTTAATACCATCACCAAGTCGACTGCGTTTCCAGATTATCTTAAAAAAGATGTGGTTAACGATAGTGTGCTAAAGGTGTTTTCAAACGGAGAGATCAATTATAAACTCCGTGGTGTGCATGCTAAAGTTTCCGTAAAATGGAATTATAAAGCACCCGAAGGTACTGGCGATACACATTACTCCATTATGCGTGGCACAAAGGCCAACCTGATTATAAAACAGGGAGCAGAGCAGAAATTTAAACCTGAACTATATATTGATCCTGTGAATCCAAAAGATGCCGCTTTTGAAGCAACTTTAAATGAGCAGCTTAAAAATTTACAGGGCAAGTTTCCAGGTATTTCGCTTACAAAAACCAAAACCGGATGGTGGGTTAATATTCCCGATAAATACAAAGAAGGGCACGAGGCACATTTTGCCAGGGTAACTGAAAAGTTTTTGAGTTACCTTAAAAATAAGGATCTGCCTGCATGGGAAGTACCCAATATGATTGCAAAATATTACACAATTACTGCAGCATTGGATCTTGCCAGAAAGAAATAGTTATAATTCATTTTCTATCTTGCAACGTTAAATTGCAATTATGGATTATGTTTTAGGAATAGATATCGGTACGGGGAGTGTAAAAGCGGTTGCTGTAGATACCAAATGCAACTCATTTGGTGCTTTTCAGCAGCATTACGCTTTTACCTCGCCACAACCCGGTTATCATGAACAGAATCCGGAAGAAATCTGGAATGCTTTTAAGAAAAGCATGGATGGATTGATTGCTGAAATTGGCAATGTGCCAAAAGCAATATCCCTAAGCAGTGCCATGCACAGCCTGATACCGGTTGACGAAAATGGTAACGCGCTGGCACCAATGATAACCTGGGCCGATAACAGAAGTTCTGAAATTGCTAAAGGATTAAGAAGCACTGAAACTGGCTTGTCCATTTATAAAGCAACAGGCACACCGCTGCATGCCATGTCGCCTTTATGCAAAATCATTTGGTTAAAGGAGAATGATCCGGATTTGTTTAGCCAAACACATAAATTCATTTCCATAAAAGAATACATCTGGTACAAGCTTTTCAAAGAGTTTAAGATAGATTACTCAATCGCTTCTTGTACTGGTTTGTTTAACATAGATCTGCTAGACTGGCATACAGATTCCCTTAATATCACAGGGATAGATAGTAAAATGCTTTCTGAACCTGTACAAACTAATTATACTAAGTTTCTTGAGTCTGGTATTGCTGTTGTAATTGGTGCAAGTGATGGCTGTATGGCCAATCTGGGGAGTGGAGGGATTAAACCCGGTATTGCTGTGATGACCATAGGTACAAGTGGTGCGGTAAGAATAGCCAGCGATAAGCCTTTGCCGAATGAAAAGGCGATGACATTTAGTTATATCCTTGATAAGGATACTTTTATTTGCGGCGGCCCGATAAATAATGGCGGCATTGCCTTACAATGGTGGATAAAAAATAACATTAAACATGACTTGGGAGAAACCGATTATGAACAGCTTTTTGAAGAAATTGCAGGCATAAGGGCTGGAAGTAATGGGTTGCTGTTTTTACCTTATCTAACCGGAGATCGGGCACCGATATGGGATAGCGAAAGCTGTGGCGTATTCTTTGGTGTAAAGCTGGAACATGGAAAAGCCCATTTTTCGAGAGCTGTACTGGAAGGTATATGCTATGCGATGTACGATGTGCTTGATGCCTTGCAGGAAAATGCTGAGCCCATTAAACAGATCAATATTAGCGGAGGCATTGTAAAATCGGATATCTGGATGCAGATAATGGCTGATATTACCGGAAAAGACCTGGTGATTACACAATCAGAAGATGCTTCGGCAGTTGGTGCTGCACTGTTGGCAATGAAAGCCCTTGGTTTGATTCATGATTATTCCGATTTGGTAAATAAAACGCCAAAAATGGTTAAGCCAAACCCTAATAATGGTGAGGTTTATTTGAGGAATTTTAGGATCTTTAAAACGCTTTATTCTGATTTAAAGAATACCATGCATGAATTTTATAAAATGAATCTTTAATGTTTGCAAGGAAAACCATAATTACATTAATCTTCTTCCTGATTTCATTTGTTGGGCTAGCGCAGCAAGACCAGATTCAGTTTTCGAGTATAAACCTCTCCGATGGGCTTTCTCATAACCAGGTAAATACAATTTTTAAAGACAGCAAGGGCTTTATATGGATTGGTACCCTTTCCGGATTAAACCGTTTTGATGGTCAGCAGATAAAAATTTTTAAGCACGATCCACGAGATACCAAATCAATAAGTGACGATTTTATCGTCAATATTTCTGAACTGCCAGATAACAAGCTCTATCTGGAAACCAAGAACGGCGCAAATATCTATGATGCGGAAACCCAAAGTTTTATAAGGGATGTGAAACCTTACCTGAAGGAGTTAAACATTATTGCTAAAAAGATCATAGATATAGTAAAAGATAGTAAAGGCGGTTTTTGGTTCAACGCGGGTGACGAAGGCGTCTTTAAATATGATACACTGAGCAAAAAAAGTATTCATCTAAAACTGAATACCGGGAATGCTGCATCACTGGCTGGTTCTCCAATTTCTGCATTACAGAAAGGGCCTAATGGAGACATTTGGATTATTCATACGGATAAGACCGTAGAACTGCTCAATAGCTCTACCGGTAAAGTGCAAAAGCGTATCTCTGTGTTTAAGCATGATGACCCTTTGGCTTTTCAAAACTTTAAATTGTTTGTTGATAATGCGTCCGATCTATGGATATATACCCTGAATAGCCAGAGAGGAGTAGATTTTTATGAAACCAAAACCGGGAAAACCAGATTCATAGACAAGGCACCAAATGGTTTGAATAACAACTTGATTAGCAGTATCATTCAGGACGATAAAGGATTGATTTGGATAGGAACCGATCATGGCGGTGTGAACCTGCTGGATAAAAGAAATTTTAGTGTCAGGTATCTTGTTAATAAAGAGGACGACGTTAAAAGTATTGGTCAAAATGCCATTTTAACCTTGTATAAAGACCATTCGGGCATAATATGGGTAGGAACATTTAAAAGGGGCGTTAGCTTTTATCATGAAAAGATCCTCAAATTCCCGCTCTATAAACACCAGAATGCAAATCCCCGAGGGCTGACCTATGATGATGTAAACCGTTTTGCAGAAGACGGACTGGGTAACATCTGGATTGGTACGAATGGAGGCGGACTATTTTATTTTAATAGAAAAACAGGTCAGTTTAAAAGGTATGTGCATGAGCCCGGCAACCCAAACAGTTTAAGTAACGACATCATTGTAAGCCTGTTTATAGATCGCGATAAAAAGCTATGGGTAGGTACTTATTTTGGCGGGTTAAGCTGCTTTGATGGTACAAAGTTCATCAATTATAAACACAATAGCCAAGATACAAATAGCTTGACTGATGACCGGGTGTGGGACATTCTTGAAGACCGGAGAGGAAATTTATGGATTGCTACCTTAGGTGGTGGGCTGGATAAATTCGATAGAAACAAACACATTTTTCTTCACAAAAAGGTAGGAGAAAAGAATGGTATAATTTCAAATTCGCTATCCTGTTTAATAGAGGATAGAAAAGGCAATATATGGATAGGTACCTCTGAAGGCGTTGATGAAATGAAACAGGATGGCAGATTTGTTCATTACAAGAATAAACCAGGCAATAAAAAATCGTTGACTAATAATGTTGTTTATGGCATGATGGAGGATAGCTATGGTTTTATATGGATATCTACACGTGATGGTTTAAGTAGGCTAAATCCTGAATCAGGGCAGTTCCAGAATTTCGACAGTAAAGATGGCCTCACTGAAATGACTACATTAAAAGTGGTTGAAGATAATGACAAAAATCTTTGGATAAGCACGGCGAATGGTTTGTTTGAGATCATTGTTAAGAAGATAAGCACAGACAAATTCTCTTATACCTTTCGTAAGTATGATGAACATGATGGTTTGCAGGGCAATGCGTTTAATGCCAATGCAGGCTATAAAACCAAATCGGGAGAACTTTTATTTGGAGGGGCAAATGGCTTTAATCTTTTTAAACCGGGCGATATCAGAAATGACAATACCAGGCCTATTATCGTTTTTACCGATCTGCAGATTTCTAACAGGAGTATTGGCATTGATGACCAGGTAAATGGAAGGGTTTTATTAAAGAAGTCTATCATTTTTACAAAAGATTTAAAGCTGAACCATAGCCAGAATGGATTTGCACTTGAGTTTGCAGCACTGAACTTTTTTAATCCTCAAAAAATAAAATACCGGTATAGGCTGGAAGGATTTGATCAGCACTGGCAGGAACTTCAGGGGGATAACCGATTGGCAACCTATACCAATATTGATCCGGGTGAATATACTTTTAAAGTGGTTTCTACTGATGCTTCGGGAAATTGGGTGAACAATGAGACCAGCCTTAATATTACCATTATGCCTCCATTTTGGAGAACAACGCTAGCCTATATCATTTACGTATTGCTAATTGGCGGTACGCTGTTTTTTATCCGGCATCGTGGCATTCAACGGATAAAGAAGGAGTTTTTAATAGAACAGGAACGACAACAAGCGAAACGGATGCATGAACTGGATCTGCTTAAGATAAAATTTCTTACCAATGTAAGTCACGAATTCAGAACGCCCTTGTCGCTGATCATTACGCCACTTGAGAAACTGATTAAACAAGCTCAGGATTCAGAGAGACCGCAACTTCAGATGATTCAGCGGAACGGGCGCCGCTTGCTGAATCTGGTAAATCAATTGCTGGATTTTAGAAGAATGGAAGTGCACGAATTAAAACTGCATCCTAAAACAGGAGATATCATTTCTTTTATTCAGGAGCTGTCGTTTTCCTTTAGTGATATAGCCGACAGAAAGAACATCAGTTTTAGTTTTCAAACCGATAGAAAGAGCCTGATTACTTTTTTTGATCATGATAAAATTGAAAGGATACTGTTTAATCTGCTTTCGAATGCATTTAAATTTACACCACAGGGTGGTAAAGTGAAAGTAAGTTTGCTCACTACCATTAATGAACAAAAACAAACCCAGTTAATTCTTAAAGTTTCTGATACGGGTATTGGTATTCCAGAAGATAACAAGGCAAGGATATTCGAAAGGTTTTTTCAAAATGACGTTCCCGATTCCATTGTTAACCAGGGGAGTGGTATAGGCTTGTCGATTACCCGGGAATTTGTAAGGTTGCATGGTGGGCATATTACGGTTGATAGTATTGTGAATGAAGGCACTGAATTTACAGTTTACCTTGTTTTTCCTAAAACGGATATGGAAACTTCCGATCCGGAACCTAAGCTCGACCTGCTCATTACCGCTGGGGTAGATGAAAATTCGGTAAGCGATCCCAAGTTTGTATGGAAAAGTAAAAAGCCGGTGCTCATGCTGATAGAAGATAATGAGGATTTTAGGTTTTATTTAAAGGATAATTTAAAAGAATACTACCAGATAGCCGAGGCAGCCAATGGTAAAGAAGGTTGGCAAAAAATACTTTCGATACATCCTGATTTGATTGTTAGTGATGTGAGTATGCCTGAAATGAACGGTATTGATCTTTGTCGGAAAATTAAAGCGGATAAGCGTACGRCCCATTTGCCTGTGATATTACTTACCGCGCTAACTACCGAAGACGAACAATTGATGGGCCTTGAAACCGGTGCAAGTGATTATATGACCAAGCCTTTTAACTTTGAGATCCTTTTGTCTAAAATAAGGAACTTACTGCAGCAGCAGGCGCTTTCAAAAAAGACCTACCAAAAGCAGGTAGAGTTTAAACCACTGGAAACAGAAATTGAATCTGTTGACGATAAGTTCATCAGACAGTTGTCTATTCATATAGAAAAACATTTGTCAGACTCCGCTTATACTGTCGACCAGTTAAGTGCAGACATGAATATGAGCAGGGTAGGTTTATATAAAAAAGTACTTCCGCTAACAGGTAAATCACCTGTAGAATACATACGCTCTTACAGGTTGCTAAAATCTAAACCCTTGTTGCTGAAATCGCAAATGACCATTGCCGAGGTAGCCTATGAAGTTGGCTTCAGTAACCCTAAACATTTCAGTAAATATTTTAAGCAGGAATTCAATATGCTGCCATCAGCGTATGCCTTAACAAAACCCGATCAAGAGTCTGTTTAATGCTCATTTTAGCAGATTTGTTAACATATGAATACCTAATTGTTATCATTTGAATGCCCTGCCTTTTTTTGCTTGCATATACCTTTAGAAATAAATAAACCAAGTATAAACAGTATTTATTTCTATGCGAAAAATTAGGGTGAGCGCCGTAATATTTATAGGTAGTATGTTACTATATATAAATGTAAACGGGCAAGTAAAAGATGATGTGCAAACAACCTCAGGAATTGAAATTCCCATTCAACATTCTCCCTCAGGAATTAAAAAAATAAAACTTCAGCCAGTATCCGATCAGATCATTCATGTAACTGCAATTGCGACAGACAAGTTTCCTGGCGACAAAAGTTTAATGGCTGTTAAGCTTTCAGATGCTGCTGTTAAATTTACAACAACCAACTCAGCCGACCAGGTAACCTTAAGTACTTCATCGTTAAAAGTTGAAGTATCTACTAAAACAGGTTTAATCACTTATCGTGATGCCAACGGTAAGGTGTTACTGGCCCAAACAAAAACAGAAGGGCTTTCACTTATCCCTAAAGTATTTAATGGAGAGCCATCCTATCAGGTTTCTCAGCTATTCGATGCGCAGGAAAATGAAGCATATTACGGTTTGGGGCAGCACCAGCAAGGGCTGGTAAATTATAGCGGACGCAGGGTAGATCTTGTGCAGTACAATACAGAAATAGGTGTTCCTTTTTTTGTTTCTAATAAAGGTTATGGCCTGCTTTGGGATAATTATTCAATTACACGCGCTGGCGACATAAGAGATTACCAGCCTTTAACTGCATTGAAATTATTTTCTAAAGAAGGGGATGAAGGATGGCTTACCGCTTCCTATACTTCAAAAACTGAACCCGGAAAGGTATTGCTTAAGCAACCTATATCTGAATTATCTATAAACTGGTTAACAGATCAGCATAAATTTCCTTCAAGCATAAAAATGCAGGATGCCGTGGTGCATTATGAGGGAGCCGTGGGAAGCGAACTTGAAGGGCTGTATCAGCTTCAGTTAAAATATGCAGGTTATATTAAAGTTTGGTTTGATGATAAGCTTGTTGCCGATTTTTGGCGTCAGGCCTGGAATTCAGGATCGGCAATACTAGATCTGGAATTAAAAAAAGATAAGAAAACCAAAATCAAAATAGCAGTAACCGGAAAAGCGGTATTAATGCCAAAATGGGCTATGGGCTTTTGGCAAAGCAGAGAACGCTATAAAACACAGGATGAGATTTTATCAACGGTAAAAGAATTTCGCGACAGAAAAATTCCACTTGATAATATTGTATTGGATTGGTCGTACTGGAAGCAGCCGGAATGGGGTAGTCAGCAGTTTGACCCTGAGCGTTTTGCTGACCCTGATGGGATGATCAAATCTCTTCACAAACAAAATGTGAACCTGATGATCTCTGTTTGGCCTAAGTTTAATAAGGGTTTCGATATCTATGATAAATTAAACCAAGAAAATTTCCTTTATAAAAGAAACATAGTGGATGGCCGTGTAGACTGGATAGGCAAAGGATATTCGAATACATTTTACGATGCTTTTAATCCTAAAGCGAGAACTGCATTTTGGGAGCTGATGAACAAAAGGTTGTATAGCAAAGGTATAGATGCCTGGTGGATGGATGCTACAGAACCGGATATGCATTCGAATTTACCGGTGGAGATTAGAAAAGACCTGATGAATCCAACTTATGAAGGATCGTCTACAACTTATTTCAATGCATTTCCACTGGTTAATGCCAAAGGTGTTTACGAAGGACAACGTAAAGTAAACAACGAGAACAGGGTGTTTATTTTAACACGGTCGGCATATGCAGGCCTGCAAAGATATGCTGCTGCGGCCTGGAGCGGAGATATCGCTTCGAGATGGGAAGACATGAAAACCCAGATCGGTGCAGGGGTAAACTTTTCGCTTTCGGGTATGCCTTACTGGACCATGGATATTGGTGGTTTTTCTGTTGAAAAACGGTATGAGAAACCTAATAAAGAAGACCTGGAAGAGTGGAGAGAACTAAATGCCAGATGGTATCAGTTTGGCGCTTTTGTTCCTTTGTTTAGGGTACACGGACAGTTTCCTTTCAGAGAGATCTATAACATTGCGCCAGAGGGTCACCCTGCTTATAAAAGCATGCTGTACTACAATAAGTTGCGATATAGACTGATGCCTTATATCTATTCAATTGCCGGCAACACTTATCATCACGATTATACCATGATGCGCGGTTTAATGATGGACTTTCCTCAGGACCTTAAAGCTTCTAATTTGTCGGATGCATTCCTTTTTGGCCCTTCGCTATTAATTAATCCTGTTTATAAGTACAAAGACAGGAACAGAGATGTGTATCTGCCTTCAGGACAAGGATGGTATGATTTATATACGGGCAAGTACTTTAAGGGTGGACAAACCATTAAAGCTGATGCGCCATATGAAAAGACGCCTGTGTATGTAAAAGAAGGATCTATTGTTCCTACAGGCCCGGAATTACAATACACCTCAGAGAAACCTGCTGATCCGATAACACTCTTTGTGTATACCGGAAAAAATGCTTCATTCTCTCTTTATGAGGATGAGGGTACCAATTACAACTATGAGAAAGGTGCTTTTGCTACGGTAGATTTCAATTACGACGAAAAAACCAAAACGCTTACAGTAGGTGATCGCAAAGGAAGTTTTAAGGGAATGCTGGAAAATAGAACATTTAAGATCGTGGTGATTACCCCTAAATCAGCCAAGGCATTAGACTTTAACCAAAAGGCGAATCATAGTATTACTTACAATGGTAAGGCTACTACAATAAAGCTCTAACTAAAATTAAACCAATATAAAATGAATCAATTATTTACTAAATCTTTATGAACGGCATGAAAAAGAATTCTATGATTAAAAGAGAACATATTTTTCTGCTGATGTTTCTTTCACTGCTTGTTTTTAGCGAATCTTTATTTGCACAGCAGCGTCAGATCAGTGGAAAAGTAACTGCAGCGGATGGGCTCGCCATACCGGGTGCAGTGGTAAAAGTAAAAGGAAAAACTGGCGGAACAGGGACCGATAATGATGGTGCATACACCATTAATGCCCAAACCGGGGATGTACTACAGGTTAGCTCTATTGGTTTTGTAGCCAAAGAAGTAACAGTTGGACAAGGAAACACCATCAACATTAGTTTAGCTGAAGATAACCAGGGCCTCAACGAAGTAGTGGTAGTGGGGTATGGCGTTCAGCAAAAGAAACTGGTAACCGGCGCCACAGTTCAGATTAAAGGAGAAACGCTGCAAAAGCAAAGTACCACTAACGCCTTGCAGGGTTTACAGGGGCAAACTCCCGGCGTACAGATTACATCTACTTCTGGTCAGCCTGGCGAAAACATCAAAGTAACCATAAGAGGCTTAGGTACCATTGGCAATGCATCGCCGCTATATGTTGTGGATGGAGTGCTTACCGGCGATATCACCTATTTAAACTCATCAGATATAGAATCGATCGATGTTTTAAAAGATGCTGCATCTGCGGCTATTTATGGCTCGCAGGCGGCTAATGGTGTTGTGTTGGTAACCACAAGACAAGGTAAACGCGGGCAGACAGGACAAATCACTTTTGATGCTTACGCAGGTGTACAAAATGTTGCAAAAAAATTAGAGTTGCTTGATGCTTCACAATACGCAGCTATGATGAGCGAAGCTGCTGTAAACGGGGGGAAACAACCACTGTTCACTAATGATGAGATAAAAGCTTTTGGCAAAGGTACAAACTGGATGGACGAGATGTTTGTAGACAATGCGCTTACACAAAATTATGCACTTGGTGCATCCGGTGCATCTGAAGCCTCAGTTTATTCCTTGGGTTTATCTTATACCGGGCAGGAAGGTATAGTAGGGGGCAAAGGCTTGTCTAATTACCAACGCTACAGCTTTAAAATCAATTCTGAGCATAATTTTTATAAAGATATCATCAAAATCGGTCAGCACTTAACCTATACAGATATTAAAAATAATGGTATAAGTGTTGGTAATCAGTATAATAACACGCTTCGTGGAGCATTTAGTGCCAGCCCATTTTTGAAGATGTATGATGAGGATGGAAACTTCTTCGACAACAGTAAGTCTACATGGAACAATGCTGAGGCAAATCCTTATGCATCTATGGTATATAACAGCCAGAACAAAAATAATACTCAGCGTATACTGGGTGATATTTATATGGTAATCGAACCGGTTAAAAATCTAAAATTCAGAACCAGCTTAGGTATGGATTACAGTGCAGGCGAAAGTCGTTCTTATACCCCTGTCTACAGCCTTTCGGTTTACACTTATAACCTTGTTAACAAAGCCAGCCAGTCGATGAATAAAGGTAAATCTCTGATCTGGGATAATTTATTGAGCTATAAATTTACCTTAAATAATGACCATACTTTTGAAGCCATGGTGGGTAGTTCTGCATATCGTGCAGATGGTTCTAATATTTTTGGAACCAATACCAATTTGTTTGCTGATGGTTTTGATTATGCCTGGCTAAGTAACGCAACCGGTAAAACCGTAGCAGGTATTACTATTGGGGGTGGACCTAACGAGCCGGATCGCAGGCTATCTTATTTTGGCAGGTTAAATTATAACTACAAAGAAAAATACCTGTTAAATGCCACTTTCAGAGCTGATGGTTCTTCACGTTTTGGCCCGGCAAACCGCTGGGGGTATTTCCCTTCTGTTTCCGCAGGCTGGGTCGTAACAAACGAAAGTTTTATGCAGGGACAAAAGGACTGGTTAGACTTTCTTAAGGTACGTGCCAGCTGGGGGCAGGTAGGAAGTCAGAACATAGCTGCTTTTCAATATCTGGCACCAATTAAGCTAAATAATACAAACTATATTTTTGGCCCTGATGAGGGTGTGCTTACTCCAGGCGGCTACCAGGAACGAATCAGCAATCCCGCGGTGAAATGGGAAACCTCAGAACAGACTAATATCGGATTTGATGCTAATTTTTTGCAAGGCAAATTTGCGTTGAACTTCGACTGGTATAATAA
>NZ_JBFTIZ010000080.1:0-14394 GCF_056395165.1 Pedobacter sp. 10L46_2 | reverse complement strand
CATTTAGATAAAAAACCCTCAACGAAAATAAAGTCCCCCATTAATATCAATGGTTGCTCCCGTAATATAATTACCACCCTCACCTGCCAGGAAAGCGACTGCCAGGCCAATATCACGTGGCTGTCCAATACCCAAAGGTACATTCTCAGCAATTCTTACAATTCCTTCATTTCCATGTGTTTGGGTAAGTAAATCGGTTTCAATAATACCCGGGGCAATGCAATTTACTCTGATCCCTAATGGGGCACCAGTTCTGGCAAGTGTTTTTGTTAGTCCTAAAATTGCACTTTTACTGRCTGAATAATGTACATGGCCATATAGTGCCCCCTGTTGCCCAACCACTGAGCTAATATTAATGATCCTACCATCTTTCTGTTCTCTCATGATTTGCATAGCATACTTGGCGCACAGAAAACAACTCGTGAGATTGGTTCCTAAAACATGTTCCCAATCATCAAGACTGGTGTCAAAAATATCTTGGGCTTGAGATGTTCCTGCATTATTGACCAGGATATCTAGTTTGCCCGTGCTGTTTTTAGCAAATGAAAAGAGTGCTTCCACATCTTTTTCTCTACTTACATCCGCAGCTTTAAAGAATACCTTGCGGTTAAAAGCCCTTACCCCGTTCACTATTTCTTCAAGGTCTTCACTTTCAGCCAGGTCGTTAAGTATAATATCTGCTCCCTTTTCTGCCAGGGTTAGGGCTATACTTTTGCCAATCCCCCTTAAAGAACCTGTTATTAATGCAGTTTTTCCAGTTAATTCACTCATGATACTAATTAAATTTATTTTGCCTCTGCATCCACATGTATTTCTTTGGCCAGGGTAAATCTTAATGCAATAAAAATAAAAATGCTCCCCAGTAAATAAACAACGGAGAGCGCTGATAGACCACTTGACAATCCTAATGTAGGCTTTATCGTCCCTAAGATCCATGGTGCAAAAGCGCCTATTAAAAAAGCAAACATAATCATCGCGCCAGAAACAGATGCCCTTACTCCAGGTGCCGTGACCAAAAATAAAGATGCGTAAATATTGGAGTCATAAATGCCTCTGAAAAAACCAAAAAGACCCATACCTGTATACACCCAAATCAGCTCATTTGCTGATCCCAGCAGATAAATAAAAGGACTGCCCAACAATAATCCAAATGCTTGCAATTTTAATCTTGAACCAATATTGGTCTTCGCCAGGTAGTCAGAAAAGCGCCCGCCGGCCAGCACCCCCAAAAATGCAAAAACATGATGATAAAACATGGAGGAAAAGCCGGCGTTTGCTAGAGAGAGCTTGTATTTTTCATGTAAAAATGTTGGCGCCCAGGTTAGGTAGCCCACATTCACGAATATCATACAGGCAAATGCCATAGTCAGCAATACTGCTGTTTTCTTTTGAAATAATCCTTTTAAGCCGTCAAACACGGTCACCTTTTTCTTGATTACTAACGAATCAGTATCAGGTAAAATGTCTTTTTTAAACCTTACAACAAGTACAATGGAGAGTACAATTCCTATTCCTCCAAAAATGTAAAAAGCCACACTCCACCCAAACCTTTCTGCTATCAATGCGCCAATCAGTCCGCTCATGATAATCCCCGCATAAAGTGCAGTCTGATGTATGGCCATTGCAAACCCTGTTTTATCCTTATATGTATCACCTATAAGCGCGTTGGCCGCCGGAGCATAAAAAGATTCACTGCTTCCCACAATTCCTCTAAGTATTACCAGATGGATCAATCCTGCACTGAATCCGGTAAAAAAAGTGGCAACACTCCATAATAGCAGACTAAAAATGATCACTTTTTTCTTACTAAAAACATCACCAATATATCCGCTTAAAGGCACACATAATCCTATCGCCCAAATGAATACAGAAGCGATCATACCCAATTCAGCGTCTGTAAGCTGCAGACTTATTTTAATTTGCGGCAGGATCACATTAAATACCTGTCGGTCTGCCTGATTAAAGAAAAAGACCAGCCACAGCAGAATAATCAACTCCCAATTAAAGGATTTCAATTTTAAGTTACGTGGAGCGTTATATCTGATCATTTTTCATTTTAGAAAATTATTAAGCAAAATAGCCAATGGCATCTTGCGGTCTGATTTCAGTAAGCTTACCATTGTAATGCCTTAAGTCTCTTGGTTCATATGTATGCTCCTTGATTGCCTCTTCATTGATGTCTATTCCAAGACCTGGCAAATCGTTAATTTGCATCATTCCATTGGTAAATTCAATTTTTTCAGTACTTATTTTGTTTCGATAAGGTACATCACTGCTCATCGTTTCCAAAAAATGAAAGTTAGGTGTGGAAGCTGCAATATGCAAGGTTGCTGCATTTGCTACTGGTCCGCTAGGATTGTGAGGACAAAGCGGAATATAATAGCACTCAGCCATCGCAGCAATCTTTTTTAGTTCGGAGATACCCCCAGCATGGCTCACATCAGGTTGAATGAAATCTGCACAATCCTGATTTAGAAAACTTCGATAATCCCACCTGCTATATAGACGTTCCCCTGCTGCAATCGGAACTTTAGTTTTCTTTCTTAATTGTGCCAATCCTTCCATGTGGTCTGGTGGAATAGGCTCTTCGAACCAGGTAATGTCAAAATCTTCCAGGGCATGAGCTACCCTAATGGCTGTCGGCATGTTAAATCGTCCATGACCTTCAATTAAAATATCTATTTCTTTTCCAACAGCATTTGTAACAGCACCAATGCACTTCAAAGCGTAAGCAAATTCTTTTTTGGTCAGGTTCATGTAGGCCGAACCAAAAGGATCCCATTTAAGACCTTTAAAACCCTTTTTAACGGCTTCCTTAGCTTTTGCAGCAAATTCTTCGGGCGTTTTAGCCGGGGCAAACCATCCATTTGCATAACATGGAACAGCATCTCTTACTTTTCCGCCCAGTAACTGATAGACTGGCACCCCCAGATCTTTGCCTTTGATATCCCATAATGCCATATCAACGGCAGCCAGTGCGCTCATTAAAACTACCCCACCCCGCCAATAGGCATCGCGGTAGCAATCGTGCCAGATTGCTTCTATATGATGAGGGTCTTTACCTATTAAATATCTTTTAAGTTCATTTACCGCCTGCACAACAGTTAATTCCCTCATTTCCAGCGTTGCCTCACCTACTCCGTAAAGACCAGAATCTGTGATTACTTTCACAAACACCCAGTTCGTTCTGTAGGAATGGCAAATAAAGGTTTTAATTTCAGTGATCTTCATAATAATGTACTTATAATTTCTACCGGCAGCGTTTCATAATAATTCAAATTTAGTATATTGTATACAATATACAATATGAAAGTAAACATTTATAAATACCACAAAATAGCTGGCGTTTCATTAACAACATCCTAACTATCTTACCTCAGAAATGAATAAATCCTATTTTAATCTATCTCCTATCTGACGTAGAAGGTCGGCTTTGGCGTTAACGCAATGCCTGGCGGCTGCAGCTTCTACTTCTATGGGATTTCTGTTTTCCAAGGCGCTAATTATTGCACGATGTTCCTCTATAACCTCATTTGTCCGCTCTACACCAAAGCCATAAGTCAGGCGTAACGTATTGATCAACTGCCAGTGTTTTTCCAATATCTGCAAACCTTCAGCATTATTGGCCAATTCATAAATTGCAGAATGGAACCGTTTATTGAATTGTAAACAGCCGGTATGATCTTTCTTTGCTGCTGCTGTTTCATATCCTTTTTGCAGTTGATTGAGCTGCTTCAGATCCTTTTCCTTTAAGTTTTCTATACACTTAACCGTAAGATAAACTTCAATTAGCTGTCTGATCTCATAAATATTTTCTAAAAATTGTTGATCAACTTTTCTGACATGGGCTCCTTTATTTGGCTCAATGATCAGCAATCCTTCACCCTGCAATTGTTGCAATGCTTCTCTTATGGGCATCTGGCTTACTTTATACCGCTCAACCAACTCAGCGATCTTTAGCCTTTCTCCCGAAATAAAATAACCAGAAAGAATATCTTCTCTTAATTTTTCCCGTACCCTGGAATATGTCGGATCAGCTAACTGGTTTAATGAGTCGGATTGTATTTTATCTTTCAATGTTGCAAATTTTAAATGATGATCAAATATACAATATATATTATATACAATATACCAACTAACTGCGGCCATACTTGGCTAAAATATTTCTTCAGAAAAGTCTTCGGTAATGGTGCAGGAAACAATGAGGATTTTATATGGAATTCTTTTTTCTAACCTATTATCACAATTGTATTAACTATTTTTGACAATCCAAAGCATTTTTATATTCTGGATACATCTTCAATACTTCCTATGGATCAAATGACAATAAAAAATCCTTTTTCAATAGCAATTCACCTCACAATATCCCTGGTAATGGTCTTGTGCCTTTCCGTCTCTACTTTTGCACAGAAAAATAAGGCAATGGATAAAGGTCAGGACATTTCTATCCTTTCTGACTCTGCAACCTTGACAAAGGGCGATTATCTGATTCATTTAGAGAAGGTATTCGAAACGGTAAACAAAGTTCCCGTTACAGTTGGTTCTTTTAAGAAACTAAATCCCATAACGGCACATTTAACACAAGATGAGGCTGCTCTTGCCTTACTCAAAAATAGGCTTACACAAAGTGAAAGAATGTTGAATTTGCAAAACCTGCAAATGGATCAGACCTTACTTAAAGAACTTCAAACAAACAACAAAGATTGCCTGTCGGATCTGGATGAATACGAAAAAGAGTTAAGGGAATTAAAAACGGAAATTCTTAATCTACGCAAAGACACCGTGCTGATTAAACTTTTTACGCTGCCTTCTATGCGCATTATGTTTAAAGATCAATTTGCAGAGCTACAGAAAAAACGTGTGGTAATGGACAGTCTGCTAAAGACAACAACATCGTCAATTAATAACCTGCAGGCGCGAACATCGGCCAATCTGATAAACATTAAGGAGTTAATGTATCTTACCGATAACCAGCTTGATGCAGTAAGTATAAAAGCTTTCGGAAAAGAACGACGTTACCTTTGGGAATCAGCAAGTGGTAAGACCAGGGGTGTTGGATTCCGCAAGTTTATCAATGGGGAACAGGAAATATCAGGCTATTATTTTGTATACACCCGCAGCAGCCGTTTTTTACTGTTCCTTACCTGTGCTACTTTCTTCTTCTGGGTATTTTTCAATTTCAGAAGCATGAAACAACGCGACAGGTTGGAAGCAGTTGACGATTTCTCTTTACTCAGTCCGCAACCCTATCTAATTACCTTTATCATGCTCTTTACGCTGGCGCCGATTTTTGACCTCATGGCCCCGGCACTTTATATCGAATCGGTACAGATCTTACTTGCAGTTTTGCTGACAGCATTTTTTCGTAAAAAACTATCGTCAAAATTATTTTACCCTTGGTGCATATTTGTACTGCTTCTTCTTGCACCTGTTTTTCTGCGTCTTTTAGGCATGCCACCAAGATATCAACGCTGGCTCCTTCTTTTCCTTAGTCTCAGTTCTACCGTCTACGGCGTCATTATTTTGAAGAAGATAGATGAGCAGGCAAAAAAATATAGAATGATACTCCTTACGGGATTTATCTATACCATATTTGCAGTCATTGCTACTTTATGCAATATTTTTGGCCGCTTCACACTTACCCAAATTTTTTATTCGACAGGTGTAAACTCCTTGCTAAATGCCATATCCTTAACCATTCTTGCGAAAGTATTGGTGGAGGCTTTTCTGCTTCAAATGAAAAGTAGCAGAATCCGCAAAGGCTATCCTGAGTATTTCGATTGGCACCCTGTTATCGCAGGCCTTAAAAGGCTAACCGGTGTTGGTGCTACAATTATCTGGTTTGTGATATTTACCACCAATCTTAATATTTTTAACGGTCTTTATGAATCTTTAATGGAGATCCTTAATGAAAAAAGAACTATAGGAAACTTCTCTTTTACCTTTGGCGGTATTGTACTCTTTTTAGGCATCATTTGGATTGCCAACTTTTTACAGAAGTACATTGCCTACTTCTTTGGAGATACCGGCGACGATGGAATAGAAGACAATAAAGGAGAGCGCTCGAAATTGCTAATTACACGATTGGTATTACTCATTGGAGGATTCCTTATTGCTGTGGCAGCATCTGGATTGCCAATTGACAAAATCACCGTAATCCTTGGCGCCCTTGGTRTAGGTATCGGGCTGGGCTTACAGAATATCGTAAGCAATTTCGTATCGGGGATCATCCTTATTTTTGATAAAACTATCCGCATCGGAGATGTGGTAGAGCTAAGCAATAAAAAAGGAAGGGTTAAGGAAATCGGTGTCCGCGCCAGTACACTGCTTAGTGACGAAGGTGCAGAGATTATTATTCCCAACGGGGCCATTTTGTCGAACAATATCATCAATTGGACCCTTAGCAATAACCAAATGCGTATAGACATTTCTTTAACTATCGCTAAACCTTTCAATTCAACTGAAGTAGTACATCAGATCAGAGATATTATTACTAAAAATGATAACGTCTTTGTAAACAAGGAACCCGTAATTATGATCAGTCCTGTGAGTAAGGTAAACAGCAGCATAAAAATATATTTCTGGTGCAAGGATATTTCAAATGCAGATCTTACAAGAAATATAATCATTGCACAAATATTTGAGACCTTTGAAGAGAAAGAAATAGAAATTTTATAGTTCCTATCTGACCTATGGCGATATTGCCTGTTGAATGGATAAGACTTGCGACAGCCTTTGTATCTGATCCGAAGCCGGCACCAACCTTAGAGGGCTCCCCTTATAGAGTTCATATACCATTTCGCCACTTAGGCCGATCGAAACACGCTCGACCGAAAATACTTTCCCTGGCACACGGGCACCAAACCAGTGAGGATCTGCTTTTTGTTTCCAGGTAACATTGTACAGAATCGTGCCAGCCGGATAGCTATTCTCTTGCGTGTGCGTATGGCGTACGGCTAGCTCATTTCCATAAAGTGTAGACGTGGTACCGTTATCAGGACGAATGCTTGTTGTTAGAGCGGTTAGTAGTAAGGGATTTTCGGGTAGTCCCTGAACAGATCCAACTGAGGCTTCATCATTCAAACTGTCGCTACGTTCCGAACTGCAGCCTAATGCTAGCGCCAAACCGAATAAGATCATTCCTATAATTGATTTCCTTTTCATGATCGTTTAATTTTTAAAATTGAACAGGTCTATTGGCCTGGTAAATACATAATCATTATCTCGCTGAGGTTGATGACAGGAAACGCATTCGGTATCAAAATCCAAAGTCTTTCCGTAAGGCAGCAAATCGTCGCCTTTCCATCTTCCCCAGCCCCATCCTTTTGTTTTGGCATATTTACGGGCATCTTTTATCATGAACTCGACCTGTACAAATTTCCCGGCAGAAATACTTCCATCAGCATTTTGTTGCTGCTTCCAGGCAGTCTTCGCAAAAATACTCCCATCCGGCCATGGATCTGTTTTTTTTGACTGCAAGGCCTTTACGGCGGTTTCATTTGCAAAAATAATACGTAATGTTCCATTGTCGAAACGGTCCGTAGTACTTATTGCCTTCCAATTTCGGTAATCTGGAATATAAGCTATCCCGTTAGGAGATGGTTTAACTTCCCGCTCTGGCTTAACACCCACAGCCGTTATTTCTTTAGGGTTGTTTGGCGCAACTTTACCTTGTTTAGCTCCGTAAGAAATGGAAAGTAGGTAACGTTTTAATGTTTCAATCTCATTTTCATCCACCTTAGCCTGAGGATGAACGGCAGTATAGCTTGGCAGTGGCATCTCTCCGGACAAGATCTTATTGAGCGCATAGTAAAGCGCAGCACTTTGCTGCGCGGTAGCCAGCGAATCCCAATTCGAAAAATCGAGCGCTTTTCTACCGTTTCTGATATGCGAAGCGACCAGAAAATTCACAGGAGTAATCTTGTCATACCAGTGTAGCCGCGTTTCACTAGAATGGCAATCAAAGCAAGCAGTCTGCAAGATTCCGTTTACTTCTCTGGACACACCACCTAGCTGCTTGCCCACGCCATATGCCGAGCCTGTGGTTTCTTTTGGCCTTATAAATTGCAGGCATACTAAGGCAAGTGCGATACAAATAATAATTTTCCATTTACGTTTCATATACTACTTATATTAGATAATGATGAAACAAAACTACTCTCTACGAGCTGATTGAACCAATGTTTTCCTGTTAAAGGGAATTATTAGCCGGTAAAGCCGATTTTTTTTCTTTGAATAAGTCCATATTTTTAGGACATTCGGCTTACACAAATTTATAGTTCACACACCCCTTCTTGTACGTGAACTTTACTCAAGCATCCCAAATGAATAAGACCCGACTGCATATTTACGTTTTCATAACCGTTACTGCCACGGTATTGTTGATCAGTTTTTTCTCTTTCCGCTATCTTTACCAGGTTGCCAGTGAAAAACTTTGGACCAGCAAGATGGAATCTGGGAAACGTGAAAGCAGGGAGATTGGCAGATTACTGGAACAACAGCTGCTCATTGGAATTGAAAAGCCACAAGTGATACGGAACCTGCAGCAGAGTATCGAGAATACCGACGTGCAAAGCGAATTCATCTGTATGTATGATAAGAACTGCATCGAACTTTGCCATCCCAATCCGGCGCTTATAGGGCAAAAAATTGAACAAAACAACTCCCAACTTGATCTGGGTGAAGGAAAAAATTCTATTTCCTTTAGCGAGGTCATCAGTTCTCAGAAAAAGCTCGGTGGTATCAGAAACTTTCCCAAAAGCCAACACAGAAGCTCGGAAATCGTAAATGTGTACCCCGTAAAAGGCAGCGACTGGATTGTAGCTTCCCATGCAAATATCGAGGTAATGCACCAGGAACTTTCCGATCTATATAAGCAGTTTAGCATTGGTTTTCTGCTTAGTACCCTGATCATTATTACGTGTTGCCTATTGCTGATAAGAAGGATTTACAGCAAGCATGAACAGGCCTTGGAAGACGAAATCGCAGGCCTTAATGAAAAGATCAACAGCCTGAGTACACTCAACCTGCAACTCAATACCTTGCAGGAAAAACTGCAGGATCAGATACTGGTTCAGCACCCTGAACGAGAAAAGGAAAACGGTCGGAAAAGGATTATCACCTACCATAAAGATGAACTTATACACCTGGATGTGTCCGAGATCGCCTATTTCTTTTTAGACGGGAGTACCGTTCTTATATTTACTTTCGACAACAAGCAGTTCTCTACCAATATAAGCCTTGACGAACTGATGAAGCAGTTGGACAACGATATCTTCTACCGAGCAAACAGACAGTTCATCATCAACATGAGGTCAATCAAAACTATTTTCGTATACGGTAAAAATCAGTTGCGAATAGTTACCGATCCTAAGACCAGCGAACCGGTCATCATCAGCAAGAACAAAGTTGCAGAATTCAAAAAATGGTTAGATCGCTAGGCTTCTTTTCAGAAGTGTTTACATATCAACACTTCTGAAAATTTAGCTTTCTGTGTATCACCCTGTATGTTTAAATTACAACCCTTTTAATAAATTTGGGTATCGTTTTTTTATAATCAAATTTGATTTTTCCGGCAGCTTATTCAACGGAACGGGCTTATCCTGCGGACGGGTTTGTTTTTGATTAATATCGCCCATTAAGCTCCACTTTCTCGTCATTCCAATTGGCTCCCTTGCATTCAAATCGTAACGGGTAAAGTCAACTACCAACTTCGGGCTATTAAGTTTCCAGTCCCTAAGCAATGCCAGCCTGAAATCCTTGTTCATAAACCAACTAATCTCAAGATTGGCATCCGAACCACCAATTCCTGACCCTTTTTCTACAAAGCGATAGTTGAAATCGTTGCTTTTGTAATGGGATCTCCATAGTAAACCAAACTCTCCCTGGGTAATCACTTTTGTATCCGGCCAGCGTTTTTTTACACTGCTTAGCCAATCCTTCAACCGGGCAGCATCATAAGGAAGAGACAATTCCCAGCAATTAGTAACCCAACCAAACCCATTCAATTCAAAGCCCTTATCAAAATGGATAGCAGTAGCATGAAGCATTTCTTTCAGGCCGATCTCGTTTCCGTGCTTACCTAATGTTTCTATAGGTCCAACTCCCATACGGCTGTTAAAACCTTCTGCAAAACCTTGTCGTCTGGCGGCTAAAAAATCCACAGTCCACCCGTCCAGATTAACTACATCAATAAAATCGCTCTTACCTTGTGCAGGTTTGCAAAAATGCTCTTTTGAAGGATAAAAGGGATAAGAAACAGAACCATCGCCATCCTGGTTATCAATCGCAAACTGACTCCAGATGTTGCCCTGGCAAACATGTATATTTTCTTTTTCAGCTAGGTATTGTTGGTTTTTTGCAGAAAGGAAACCCGCTACTATACTAAGCGGGCGGTAGCTGTTGCCTACCATCCGGCTTACAAGTGCAAGTCCGTCATGCAGGTCCTTATTTACTTGCTCAGTAGTATTATAAGCATTTGCAAAATAAGCACCGGGGATAAACGTTATCTCGTCACCATATTCACGGTGATAGCCAACAACGAGTTTCCGGATTTCTTTATAATTCTCTGTGCTGTCATTCAGCGCCAGCCAGCTAAACGCCCAGGTCATCTTGGCTCCAGGAAAACCCTCTTCCACGGCTTTTCTGAAAGCAATAACTTTTTCAGGTGTATGTAAAGCCCGCTCATCCTCGCCAACACTCCGATCCCGTGATACTTCAATCTGGTTTACCCTTATTATAGTATTAAAAGTTAAAAATCGATGGCCCATAAGCCCTCCAGAAGCTGATTTCTTTGCTTGCTGTCCAAATGCCAAAGACATCAGGCAGATAACCAAGAAGTTTAATAAACTCACTTTTTTGAACATATAATTTATTTTTTAATTCATTTAATCATTATTGTATAAAAAGCCAGCCGACAACAGTCGGCCAGCTCGAGCGTAAAATCATCCTACCAGCCAGGGTTCTGTTCTAATTTGTGGCCATTAGCCTGATAAAAGGCGACCTCTTTAGTCGGAAGCGGCTGAAGATAATCCTTATTTGGATCGAATTTTCGGCTTTTTTCAGCAATCAGAAAACCATTTGCATCTACCTTACTCAGGTAGCTTGGATCGCTGTAAGGTGCTTTCCCAGCCCAGTCAGAACCAGTAATTTTAATTCCTTTAACATCCTGTGGCAATTCAGTCTCAGCAGTTTTCCATCTGCGCAAGTCATCGTACCTGAATCCTTCCAAAGTGAGTTCAACAGTTCTTTCCCTCCTGATCTCATTTCTCATATTAAGGTTATTGGTAGCCACAAAAGTGTTGGTCAAATGCGGCATACCCGCACGATCTCTGAGCTTATTAATCGAAAGATCAAGATCACCGTCGCTTATTGCTCCTGCTTTTTCAAAAACTGCTTCTGCATAAATAAGCAACACTTCTGCATAGCGGATAAGGTGGCGATCAAAGTCAAATATACTGGCATCTCCATTTTGTCCGGAATTATTGGCCACTGGGTCTTCCGACATATATTTATAGAGTATATATCCTGTATTGAAATTACGTTGCGGCTTATCAGGCCAGTTGGCAATCTTATTTACGGGAAAGAAAACCCTGTTGGTTAACGTTCCCGGAATGATCATCGTCATGGTCATCCTGGGATCCCTGTCCTGAAATTCAGAAACAAAAGTGCCGTAACCTTTGAAAACCGTTCCTGGAGCTGTGATGGGCAATCCATTCTTATCTAAATAAAGGTCAACCATCTTTCTGGTCGGGTTATAACCGTTCCCATCATACTGATATGGAATATCATGTCCCAGGATATTTCGGGCATATCTCCTGTCCAAAATCGATTCCCTGGAGTCGTCGCCATCTTCCAAAAATAAGTAACGATAGCTTTGCGCGCCCTTGCCTGTGTACAAACCATATGTACCACTGTTCATGATCTCCCTTGAAGCAGCAATCGCAGCATCAATATATTTTGTAGCATTGCCATCAGCCCTGAATTTCCCCCATGTCCCCTCAAATAATGCCACACGTGCAGTTAAAGCAAGCGTCGCACCTTGGGTAATCCTACCAACATCCACAGAAGCGAGAGCCGATTGCATAGGTAGATCAGCTTTGGCCTCCTGTAAATCTTTAAGAATGAAATCAACAGTTTCCGTTCTGCTTGACCTGGGAGTAAATAAAGCCGGATCATCAGTTGCCAAGACTTTTGTAATTAATGGCACTCCACCATATAGCCTCAGTAACTTCCAGTAGTACCATGCCCTGAAGAATTTGGCTTCTGCCACATATCTTTTTATTTCAGCATCTGTACTTGCCGATCCTTTTTCAATGATGTTGTTCGATGACCGAATATAGCCATAGCTGTCTGTCCAGAGTACCACTGACTCTGCAGGCTGCAGGTTTCCGTTACTTACCGAATTTGGAAAATTAAATGCTATATCTGATTCAGTATCCTCAAAGCCAAAACGGTCAAGTCCGTTATATAGATTATTTGCAGCCAGCTTAAAATCTGCACCCGTTTTCCAGAATGTAGCATCAGTGATACTGTCCTCCGAAACCAGGTTAAGGTCTTTTTTGCATCCGTTTAAAAGCGCAGCAAGGATAAACACACCTGCAATTAATAATTTCCTATGATTAATATATTTAAGTTTCATAAAGCTTGCGTTTAAAATTTAACAGTAAGACCCAGCGAATACACTTTATTGAAAGGATAAGTTCCCTCATTCCTGAAGCCATCCTCCGGATCAAAGTTCCCTCCAAATGTTCCTTTTGAAATGGTAAAAAGATCCTGACCGCTGAAGAATATTCTGGCAGTTTTCATTTTTAAACTGTTGGCAACACTGGCCGGCAGGTTATACCCCAGGGTAATCACCTTAAACCTTAAATAGGCTACATTCTGCATCGTGAGAGATGAAGCGCGATAATCATAACTTCTGATGTCATCATAACCTACACCACCAGGAAGATATCGTGGAAATTTAGCATCCGTTCTCTCTGGCGTCCAGGTCTTTCCATTGTAGTAAGAAAGCGAAGGCCAGTAAAATGTATTTGGGGTAGCAATGTTACCCTCATACCTTACATCTCTCTTTCCTACGCCCTGCAAAAACATCTGAAGGTCTAATTGTTTAAATCCTATGCTAATGTTAGAAGAAAAGGTATACCTGGGAATCAGGTTACCGAGATAAACCATATCACCATTAAGACCCTTTGATTTGTCGCCAAAAGCAGTCAACTTTCCATCCCCGTCAACATCACGATACATTACATCACCAATGGCTACGCGGGCAGGAACACCCGTAAGCTTTTTGTAGTTATCCAGCTGTTCCTGATTTTGAATGATACCCTCGTACACATAACCAAAATAAGACCAGATGCCATAACCTTGTCTGAATTTATTAAGACCTTCCTGATAATTGTCCAGATTTTTCAGTTCCACCAACTTGTTCTTGCTGTCACTAAGCTGTAGCGATACGCTGTAACGAAAAGCACCCACTTGGTCTTTCCAGGTGACTGAGGTTTCAAATCCCTTGGTGACCAACTTTCCCTGGTTTGAGGAAGGTGCGGTACCGCCATAAGTTGCAGGAACAGCAATGTCAACCAACATATCATTATTCGTTTTATTATAATAATCAAACGAAAAATTAAGTTTGGAACTAAGTAGTGCCACATCGATACCTATATTTTTATTTTCAATTGTTTCCCAGGTTCTATCTGTAGACGCTGGATTAGCATTGGCCCCGGTTAACCCCGAATTTGGACTACCTATAGGATAATTTCCACCAATGGAGATCAAGGGTATGTAATCATACAGACCCAACAGCCCAATTTCCTGGTTACCCATTTTACCCCAGGATGCCCTGAGCTTTAACAGATCAAAAGTATTGAGTGACTTGATAAAACTTTCTTCAGATAAATTGTAGGCCAGTGCAGCTGATGGGAATACCGCACTCCAGCGCTTATCCGGTGAGAATTTGGAACTACCGTCAGCACGTGCCGTAAGGTCTAAAACCAGTTTATCCCTGAAAGAGTAACTGAACCTGCCAAAGTACGAGCCTAGTGCCTGATTGCTTAGTCTACCAGTAAAGTTTGCATAAGCAGCTTTCGTTCTGTCAGCAAGATTTAAGGTAAAGATGTCATTGCCTATAAAATTATAACCATAGGTTGTCTGGCCTTCGATTTTGGTTTTTTCAATCGATCCTCCCCCCGTAAAGTTTATTCTATGATCAGCCCCCAGCTGCCTGTTATAGTCAAGGTATACCTGATACAATTTATTTAATGTTTTCAGATTAAGATAAGAGGCGGAATTCGGTGTGTTTCTGATGTCCTGAATGTCACCCACATAATTGTACCTTGTAAAGGTCCTGTTGGTACCATTGTCATTGAGGTAATCCAGTCTTATAGCTATAGC
>NZ_JBFTIZ010000079.1:0-14532 GCF_056395165.1 Pedobacter sp. 10L46_2 | reverse complement strand
GGGTATACTAACTGCACTATTTTGCGTGCTGCAAGCAGGTATAGATGATGAAGAGGCTGTAGCAGTATATTTTGGATCAATCTTCATTTTTGGAGGCCTGGGGCTAATTGTATCTTATGTTGTAGAGAAAAAATGGCTTGATCAGCACAACAACTAAAATTACGGTAAGAATGTTTTTAGAGAGCCTGCTCATATTTGAGCAGGCTTTTATATTTTGTATCGCACAATTCGTCATCTCGAATGCATGTGAGAGATCTCTTCAACCTGCATAACCAAGAGATCTCTCACATGCATTCGAGATGACGGAAAGAGTGGAGGATACGACGACATGTGCTGACTTTTGTCAACCCAAAGTCAACAAACATTTTCTATATAAAATTAGATATAAATTAATCAATCGATTGATTAATTTTGCCTCACAATTTGATTACATGGAAAAAGCAGATAAGAGATCGAGTATTCTGGAGGCAGCTTCAAAGCTGTTTGCTGAATTAGGATATGAAGGTGCCTCAACCCGTCAGATTGCGAAAGAGGCAGGCGCAAATATGGCTATGATTAACTATTATTTTGGGTCAAAAGAAGGCGTATTCGTTGAAATGATGAATAACCGGATACAGGGATTCAAAGAGGAACTGAATAGCATTAGCAAAGACCGCCTATCGGGAATGGAAAAACTGTTAAAAGTAGTTGATGGCTATGCCACACGCATACTTTGCAATCACACTTTTCATAAAATGATGCATAGAGAGTTGTCTTTATCTCAAAGACCAGAAATGTTCATCACCATCAAAAATGCAATGGCCGAAAATCTGTTGGTTATCCAGCACATTATTGAAGATGGAATTGAAGATGGAAGCTTCAAAAAAGTGGATGTAAAAATGCTTATCGCTACTGTAATGGGAACCATAAGTTATGTAGCCATCTCCCCTTCTAAAATAACATCAGGAACTACGCTCGACATCAACAACAAAGAAGACCGAAAAATCATCACAGATCGTTTAATTACCCATTTAAAGGATCTCATCACTATTTATCTAACACCCCAACAATGATACGCAACACAATTAAATTAAGCCTTGTGGCTTTTCTGCTCCCTGGAATGCTATATGCCCAAAACATAAAAAAGCTAAGCCTACAGGAAGCAATTGAGTTAGGCATAAGTAACAGCAAGAATTTAAAACTATCACAAAGTAAAATTGATGAAGCTGTTTCTAAACTCGCATCAGTTAAAGACAACGCACTGCCTACAGCCAGTGCTTCCTTTTTATACAACCATGCCGAGATCCCCACTAATAAATTAAGCATTGGTGGCGCAGATCCAATTAATTTACCCAACAGAGCAGATGCATTTATAGGAACTGCCGCGGTGGAACAATTAGTATACGGAGGGGGTAAATTAAGGTATGCAGAAGCATCAACAAAATTGCTTACCGATGTTGCCCGTTTAGATGCCGATAAAAACAAAGAAGAAGTTAGCTACGCAGTAATAAACACTTACTATTCGTTGTTTAAAGTATTGCAAAGCAAAAAAGTAGTTGCCCAGAATCTGGAATCTATTGCCGGACAATTAAAGCAATCGCAGCGCTTTTTTGAGCAGGGAATAGTAACTAAAAACGATGTTTTAAGGTTTCAATTACAACAAGCCAATGTTTCGCTAACCGAAATGGAGATCGAAAACAACAGGAAAGTAATTAACTACAACCTGGATATTTTATTAGGGCTGGATGAAAACACGGAGATAGAAATTGCTGATCCGGATAATGCTTTAAAACCGGTTTCGCCATTAACATCATACATCGATTTGGCCTTATCCAACCGTCAGGAACTAAAACAGGCCGATTTGCAGAATAAGGTTGCAGATATGAACATCAAATCCATTCAGGCAAATACAATACCTACAGTTGGTGTTGGCGCAAACTTGTACTACATTAACCCAAGCGGGAAATTTATCCCTCCAACCAATCAGTACATTGTACCAATGACGCTTGGAGCCAATATTTCATGGAATATCGGAAGCTTATGGACCAATAAAAACAAAGTAACCGAAGCTCGCATTCAACAGAAAAATGTAGGTATCCAAAAAGATATTTTATCAGATCAGGTGAAAACGGAGATCAACAAAAATTATCAGGATTATCAACTGGCTTTAAATAAAATAAAAGTGCTTGAAACTTCTATTGCACAGGCTACTGAAAACGACAACTTACTGGCTTCGAAATACAAAAACAATGTTGCCTCAGCCATCGAYCGCATTGATGCAGAAACGTTGCTTTACCAAGCCAAAATCAATTTAGAATTAGCTAAAGCAGATGCCGGACTGGCCTACTATACGCTATTAAAATCAACAGGAAAAATCGCCCAATAACTACCATAACAAATTACAGCAATGACAACTGAAAAGAAAAAGAAAAACAAAGTTATACCAATCATATTAGGGGTATTAATTGTAATTGGAGCCATATTTGGCACCAAAGAGTATATTTACTACAGCAAACACGTTGATACGGATGACGCACRGATTGATGGAGACATTAGCCCGGTAGTTGCACGTGTTGGAGGCTATGTAAAGGAAATTAAATTTGAAGAAAACACCGCTGTAAAAGAAGGCGATATCTTGGTTAAGCTTGATGATAGCGATTACAAAGTAAAGCTTGAGCAGGCCATGGCCGGACAAAAAGGTGCCAGTGCTGGCGTGGGTGTTTCTGAATCACAAATTGCGGCCACTGCAGCAAATACAAGTACTGCAAGGGCTAATATTGAAGAGGCAAGAGTTAAATTATCATTAGCCCAAAAGGATTACGATCGTTATGCAAACCTGATTAAAGATGGCTCTATTACCCAGCAGCAATTTGACCAGGCTAAGGCGCAAAAAGAATCGGCCCAAGCTGCATTTACTGCCGCTAACGACCAATATACTGCCGCAGTTAAGCAGGTTGGTACTACTCAGTCGCAGTTAGCAGTAAGCAATACTGGAGTTAGCCAGCATCAGTCGGAAGTTGATTTTGCTAAATTGCAGCTATCATATACCGACATTAAAGCACCGGCAACAGGAATTGTTTCTAAAAAGAATGTTCAAAAAGGGCAGCTGGTACAGGCCGGTCAGTCTTTGTTTTCTGTTGTAAATGAAAACAGTATTTATGTTACTGCAAACTTTAAAGAAACCCAGCTTGAAGAAATCAATCCCGGGTTAAAAGTTAAGGTAGAGGTTGACGCTTATCCGGATGCCGATGTACAGGGAGAGGTTTACAATTTTGCGCCTATTACCGGTGCAAAAGGCTCTTTGTTACCTCCCGACAATGCTACAGGTAACTTTGTAAAAGTAGTACAACGTGTGCCCGTAAAAATAAAAATCACTAAAGCACCTAAAGAGATCATGGCAAAATTACGCCCTGGTATGAGTGTTAAGGTTTCTGTTTCTATAAAAGACTAAAAATGGCCGAGAAAGGTTTAAAAAAGTGGATAATAACCTTTACAGTGATCACAGCTTCCTTACTGGAGCTGATTGATACCACTATTGTAAACGTTGCTATACCCCAAATACAAGGTAACCTGGGCGCCACCCTAGAGGATGTTGCCTGGCTATCTACCGGCTACGCTGTAGCTAACGTAATCGTATTGCCTATGTCGGGATGGCTGGGTAGTCGTTTTGGCCGTAAAAACTATTTCCTGTTCTCTATTATACTTTTTACCGTTGCATCATTTCTTTGCGGAAATGCAACCAACCTCGAAGAGCTGATCCTGTTCCGTATATTACAGGGGCTAGCCGGAGGAGGCTTAATTTCAACTGCTCAGGCCATATTAATTGAGACCTGGCCACGAGAAGATGTTGGTATTGCCACAGCCTTGTTTGGATTGGGCGCCGTTGTAGGGCCTACTGTAGGGCCAACAATTGGTGGTTATTTGTTAGAGATCAGTTCATGGCCGTTAATTTTTTATGTAAATATTCCCGTCGGCATCCTGGCGGCCTATTGTACCTATATGTTTGTTCGAGAGACACCTAAGGATGGAAAGGGTATGCCTGTAGATTGGTGGGGTATTGCATTACTTGCCGTTGCAGTTGGAAGTTTACAGACCGTATTGGAAAAAGGCGAAAGTGAAGACTGGTTTGCCACCCCTTATATCACAGCACTTGCAGTTACATCTGTCCTTGGCTTACTGCTGTTCATTTGGAGGGAGCTGAGCACCGACCACCCTATTGTGAACTTTAAGATTATGCGCCACAGGAGCTTTTCAGTGGGTATGTTTACCTCGTTTATCCTGGGCTTCGGGCTTTATGGGTCCGTTTTCGTGTTCCCTGTATTTTGCCAGAATTTACTGGGCTTCTCGCCTCTCCAAACGGGCGAATTGTTGTTCCCTGGTGGTTTATGTACCATCGTGATGATGCCATTTATTGGGATTTTCCTTAAAAAAGGCATTCCGGCTCAGTTTATGGCAACCATCGGGATGTTCCTCTTCTTCGTATTTTGTTCTATGCTGAGTAAATCTACCCTGCAATCAGGTACCAATGATTTCTTTCTTCCTTTAATGATAAGGGGTGTTGGTATGGCATTATTGTTTGTACCGTTAACCACTTTGGCCATTCAGGATCTGAAAGGTGCCGAGATTGGACAAGGCTCTGGTTTGAACAACATGATGAGACAACTTGGCGGTTCATTTGGTATCGCTGCATTAACTACTTTGATACATGTTCGTCAGGGTTTTCACCGCAGCAATTTACTCGTAAACATTAATGAATATAACCCTGCATTTACCGATCGTTTTAATGGCTTTATAAAGAATTTTATGGCCAAGGGATATAACTATTTAGACGCAAAAGCTTTGGCCGCAAAGGCCGTTGAAGGTGTGGTTACAAAACAGTCATTACTGCTCACTTATAGTGATGCATATTGGGTGGCGGGACTGATCCTTTTATGTTCAATTCCGCTGCTGTATCTTCAAAAGTTCAAAAAGAATGTTGAAGTTCCGGCAGACTTACACTAAACAAAACAGCCGTTAAGAAAATCTTAACGGCTGTTTTACCCCAAAAAATTAACAATTAAATTGCTTCATTTATTGCGTTTCCGCCCTCAAATCAGCACATAAGTTTAAAAGGATTTGTTTAACCTCTATGGTACTAAGTTAGTTTTTTTTGCAAAAAAATCAAAATTAAATTAATAGCACTTTGGGGTCTTTTTTTTGAATCATTTTTGGTAGCTTAAGCGCGAAAAAATACCCTTTAAATATGATGCAGAAACAACGCGCAAAAGGTCAGAGAGAATCAGTATTTAACAACGAAGTAGTATCCAGATTTGAACTCTATAACAGCCTTTTCCTTACCCTTCCTTTTTACAAGATTAAAGATACCGGCACACTGTTGCCATTATTTATAAAATACTGTGAAGATGGTGTAAATAACCATGAAACTCCGGCAGAAATTATTAATGCTTTTTTCAAGAAGTATACGCAAAATAACGGAGCTAAGGACGTGATTGATCTTCTGTTCAGATTTATCCAATATATTGAGCGCCAGGTGGTGTTATTTGATGCTGTTGAAGATGCATCTTTTAACAAACTTAATGCTTCTGATGAGCATAATGCATTGCTTTCTTATCTAAAAAAAGGAATTGATGACAGCTCTTTAAATCAGAAAATAGAAAAACTGATTGAGGAATTCTCTTTAAGACTTGTTTTAACCGCACACCCAACTCAATTTTATCCCGGAAGCGTATTGTCTATCATCACAGACCTTACCGCAGCCATTAAAATTAACGACATCACCAGCATCCACCTTTTGCTTCAGCAATTAGGTAAAACGCCATTTTTCAATAAAAAATCACCAACCCCGGTTGATGAAGCGCTAAGTTTAGCATGGTACCTCGAAAATGTGTTTTATTTTGCTGCAGCAAATATCCAATCGGAAATAGACAAAAGCCTGAACGATTACAGCCTTGACTCTAAAAAGATTATAGAATTAGGTTTTTGGCCGGGTGGCGATAGAGACGGTAACCCTAATGTACATACCGAATCTACCGTGCAGGTATCAAAAATGCTTCGCCAGATCTTGTTCAGATGCTATTACCGCGATTTTAGAAACCTAAAGAGACGCATCACCTTTAGAGGTGTGGATGAGCCTATCGCGATAGTTCACGATGTATTATACAAAAATGCATTTGATCCGAATATTGAAATGGAAAACATTTCAGACTTTCTGATCGAACACCTGAATAAAATTAAAAACACACTGATAGATAGCCACGACGGCCTGTTTGCCGATATCGTTTCTGACCTGATCCGTAAGGTTGAGCTTTATGGCAGTCACTTTGCCTCACTTGATATCAGACAGGACAGCAGGGTATTAAGAGACGTGCATGCCTATTGCCGACAAAGTAAACCGATCAATTCTATGTTCCCTGAGAACTACGACAGCTTATCGGAAGAAGAAAAAATCAAGACCCTTTCCTTTAAAAGTGCCAGAGTATCGCATAGCGATAAGGCCGATTCATTGGTTCAGGATACGCTTCAAACCATTACTGAAGTGAAACAAATACAGCAAAGCAATGGAGAACTTGCCTGCCACCGATTCATTATCAGTAATTGCCAGCAAGCGAGCGATATTTTGCAACTCATAGAGCTTTTCTTATGGAATGGATGGGAAGAAGATGATCTTTCTATTGATTTTGTTCCGCTATTTGAAACAGTTCATGACCTTGCTGATGCGGCTACAATTATGGAAACCTTGTATTCTCATCCGTTTTACAAAAAACATTTAAAGAAAAGAGGGAATAAACAAGACATTATGCTGGGCTTCTCTGACAGCACAAAAGATGGTGGTTATTTAATGGCAAACTGGTCCATTTTTAACGCCAAGGTTGCTTTAACAGAAACGGCAAACAAACACAATATTCAACTTGCATTTTTTGACGGTCGCGGTGGTCCGCCTTCAAGAGGTGGAGGTAAAACGCACCGTTTCTATGCCTCTATGGGTAAAGAGATAGCTAATAAAAACATCCAGCTTACCATTCAGGGACAAACAATCAGTTCTCAGTATGGGTCTATAGACAGTGCCGAATTCAACATTGAACAATTAATAAACGCAGGTATTTCTGCGGGTATTAAGGAGAGACATAATATTTTATTAGATCCTGTTCATAAAAATCTTTTGGATATAATGGCGCAGGAAAGTTATGAATCATTTGTAGCCCTGCGTAAGCATCCATTGTTTTTAAGTTACCTGGAGAAATTCTCGCCACTTACTTTGTTGTCTAAAATTACCATCAGCAGCAGGCCGGTAAAAAGAAATTCTGGTGGCGCATTAAAACTGGAAGACCTGAGAGCGATAAGCTTTGTTACTGCATGGAGCCAGCTTAAACAGAATATTCCAGGATTTTATGGTATGGGTACGGCATTAAAAAGCCAGGAAAAAGCAGGAAACTGGGATAAGGTTGTTAAAACCTATCAGGAATCCGGCTACTTTAAAACCATCATAGACAACTGTATGATGTCTATGAGCAAGTCTGACTTTGCTGTTACGGCTCATTTTATAAACGACAAGGAATACGGTGCTTTCTGGAAGATTCTTTTTGATGAATTTACGCTTTCTAAAGAGATGCTTTTAAAGTTGGCGGGTCATGAGACACTAATGGAGAATTATCCTGTAGAAAAGCGCTCTATTGCCGTTAGAGAGAAGATCGTACTGCCTTTGGTGCTTATCCAGCATTACGCTTTAGAACAGCTACAGAACGAAATTACAGAGGAAGAAAAACAATCATATGAGAAGCTTGCCATCAGAACGGTATATGGCATTGTAAATGCCGGACGTAACCTGGCATAAGATGGTCCCGTCATCTCCTTTGATTAACCAAAGGAGATGACGGGCGGAATGACGAGTGTGCTAAAAAAGTTTAAGCAATAAAAAGGGGGATCTCACACTGAAATCCCCCTTTTTATTATGTTGCTAAATTAATGCCTGTCAATTGATCCCATTACTTTTTGACCAAATGCATTTAATGCATCTTTTTCAACTGCTCCTGCTTTTACGTTCTCATGAACTTCAAGCGCTCCGCAGATATTGGTGATCATCTCTCCTGCTACATCAATTTCTTCCTCACTTACCCCTCTGAATTCACAAAAAGCTTCTAAAACTGATAAAGTTGCCTCAAGATTTTCTGGAGTAGTATTTTGGAATAGCTGTCTTATAACCGGAATTTTCATTATTTTATTTTATTAAATAATTCGCTTAATACTTCTGCTTTGTTCGTTTGAACCTGATCTACCAAAACGCCGCCTTCAAAGGCTGCAAAAGTTGGTAAATTGTCAACCGTTGCCAGTTTACGTGAAGCCGGAAGTTTTTCGGCATCCACAATTAAGAAAGCAACATCTTCGTTTTCAGCAGCTAGTTTCTTAAACTTAGGCTTCATGATTCGGCAATTCCCGCACCACGATGCAGCATACTGAACCATTACTTTCTTGTTTTCAGCAACATATTGTTGAAGATTATCTTCTGTTAATTCTAAAAACATAATTTTTAATTGATTAGTTAGCGCTTAAATATTCAGCAACGCCAGTTCTGTTTGCATTCATTGCTTCTTTTCCTTCTTCCCAGTTTGCAGGGCAAACTTCGCCATGTTTCTGAACGTGAGCGTAAGCATCAATTAAACGTAAATATTCTTTAACATTTCTACCTACTGGCATATCGTTAACGCTTTCATGGAAAACTTTGCCGGTTTCGTCAATTAGGTAAGTTGCTCTGAATGTAACGTTTGATCCAGAGAAGATTTCGTTTCCTTCTTCATCATATTCAACCTCTTGCTCAACAATACCTAAAATGTTAGACAATTGTCTATGAGTATCTGCTAAAATTGGATAAGTAACGCCTTCAATACCACCATTATCTTTTGGAGTGTTTAACCATGCAAAGTGCACTTCGTTTGTATCGCATGATGCACCAATTACAATTGTATTTCTTTTTTCAAAGTCAGGTAAAGCTGCTTGAAAAGCGTGCAATTCTGTTGGACAAACAAAAGTAAAATCCTTTGGATACCAGAATAATAAAACTTTTTTCCCTTTGCTTACTGCTTCTTCAAATACATTGATCTTTAAATCGTCACCCATTTCTGACATCGCATCGATACTAACACTTGGGAATTTTTTTCCTACTATAGCCATAATTATATTTTGTGTTTTATTGTTGTTTTTGATGGTGCAAAGGTAAGCCTATCTGTACTCAAAAACAACCATATTCAAGATATAACAGATACTTAATCTTGATAGGCACATAGACACAAACTATAACACAGAAAAACAAATTAGTTTTTATCTATTTGTGTTTTACCTCATTATTCTTCCTGCTTTATCAGTATTAACAGCAAATGGTTTTAGATATTCGTTTACCAGAACGGCAAACTCTCTTCTTGTAATATTTCGCGCAGGATCGTATTCCGTTTTAAACTTATATACAGTTTTCCAGTTCTTCTTAATCTCGTCTTCGGTATTCTTTGGCGATTTCCCTCCCACATAACAAACAAGGTTTAGTGTTGCGCCGATAGTCATTTCGGGCTCCTTATGTTCATCAAACCAGATCTGTGCCTTATAATAATACTCCTTAACAGGTTCTTTTATTTCTGCGGTTGATACCGTCCGCTCCGGTTCAAAATTAGCCACTCCGTTAACTATATCTGCTTTTAAAAATCCCGAAAGACCCAGAAACTGAATAGATTTCCAATTGGTATCAGTTGGTTTAATATCTGAAAATGGCATTAGGGACAACTGGTACTTCATTAGCTCGCCCTGAATCTCCTTTAACGGAGCCTGAGAGGTTTTAGTTTTGAAAAAAGCAGCATAAGCAGCCACAGCTCCGGCAGCCTGTCCTGCGGCGATGCTTTCAATTCCTGAATTTAGCAGCACAAGATTATCCTGTTCAGGAATAAGCAGATCGCTTAGAAATAGCTGATTTGAGGACGTATTTCCTGTATGTTCACCAGAGGCAATACTTGTTCTGTAAAGATTGTTATTATAAGTAAGGGAATGCCACGACTTATTTACATTTTGCAAAGGAATAGCAGCATTAACCTTTCCTGTTTTATCCGCATTAACCATGGCAATAGCCTTTATTGTTCTGCCGTCACTTAGCTGCGCACTCCAGCCGCTTCCAGATCTTTTTAATTTTATCCAGTTCGCATTTTTTATTATTGTCAGGTTTTTAAGTGTGTCTGTCCATGATTTTATCGCGGAGTTGATTTCGGCTTTATCTTGGGGCTTTTGCCTCTTAATCAGGCTGGCTTCTATCCCAGAAGATAAATTCCCTGAGGCGAGTGTGGCTTCAAAATCTTCTCCCGGTAATAATAAAACTGTTTTAGCACCAGAAACACTTGATTGAATGCTTGCTGCCAATGCACCCCTGCCATTACCAATAACCAAAACCCCTGTTTTAACGGTCTGGGCATTCCCCAACTGGAGAAATAATATAGTGGCTAGTACAGTAAAAAATCCCCTTTTCATTTTGTATATTTATTTTACATGTGCAATATCCCTTAAATCAATCTATTTTCAATACAATAGTAATTAAGGACAATTAATTTAACCTATTTTAACAATTTTAGGCCGGTTTGGCAAGCTAACATGACGCAAACGATCAACTCTGTTTTTAATGCCCAGCAAGCGCATAAATATACGCTTAGGACCAGTAATGCCGCACAAAGAATTAATAAATTAAAGGCATTAAAGCGCGGTATAGAAAAGCATGAGGCTGAGGTATATGTTGCTTTACAGCAGGATCTTCGCAAAAGCCAGTTTGAAGCTGCCGTTACCGAACTGATTTTTACTTATGCTGAAATTGATTTTGCGATTAAGAACGTCAAAAATTGGATGAGGCCTAAATACATTGGCAAAACAATAACCAACCTTTTTGCAAAAAATAGGCTTTATTATGAACCAAAAGGCGTTTGTTTGATCATTTCGCCGTGGAACTATCCTTTTCAATTGCTGATGGCCCCCTTAATCTCTGCCATTGCAGCAGGGAACTGCGCTATATTAAAACCATCAGAGCTCAGCCCGGCAACCAGCTCAGTTATTGCACGGATTATTGCCGAATGTTTTGAAGAGCAGGAAATCTGCTGCTTTGAGGGCGATGCCTCGGTATCAACAGCTTTGCTTGAACTGCCATTCGATCATATTTTCTTTACAGGAAGCACCGCCATTGGAAAGGTGGTGATGGAAGCCGCTGCAAAAAACCTCACTTCTGTAACATTGGAATTAGGAGGGAAATCTCCTACTGTAATTGATGGTACCGCCAACTTAAAGAGTGCAGCAGAAAAGATTGCCTGGGGGAAATTGATGAATGCCGGACAAACTTGTATTGCACCTGATTATGTTTTTATTCCGGAAGAAAAACAAGCTGAATTTATTGGGCATTATAAGGAATCCGTAAACAAAATGTTCTGCAACGGGAACAATACCATCGATCACTCCGTTTATGCTAAAATTATAAACGACAGGCATTTTAAAAGATTAACAGGACTGATTGCTGATGCAACAAATAAAGGCGCCAATGTGGCGTTTGGAGGCGAAACAGACCAGGGAAATAACACCATTAGCCCTACGGTTCTTACGCGAATCAGCGATGATTCAAATATCATGAACGAAGAAATTTTTGGCCCTCTATTGCCAATCATTACTTATAAAAGTTTAGATGAAGTAATTGACCGCATCAACAAAAAAAGCAAACCGCTGGCCCTATATATATTTAGCGATAGCAAAGAGAACATCCACCGTATTATAGCAAATACCAGTGCAGGTGGCACCTGTGTTAATGATGTATTAATTCATATCTCAAACCCGAAATTGCCTTTTGGGGGGGTAAACGGAAGCGGCATGGGAAGTTGCCATGGAGAATTCGGCTTCAAGTCGTTCAGCCACGAAAGAGCTGTTGTTTTCCAATCTAAGTTAGATATGACCGGGATGATTTATCCTCCTTATTATGGCAAAGACTGGGTATTAAAGTGGCTGAAAAAACTAATGTGATTAGCCTACCTTAACAGAAGTCATGGTTAATGAACCGCCGACTGCCTTATCGTTAAATAACGAAACTTCCTCATTATCATTTTTCAGACCAAGGGTATACATTAAGGGCAGATAATGCTCCGGAGTAGGGATGGCCAGCATAGCCTCTTTACCAAGCGATTGATAGTTCATCAAGGGATTGTGCTCATTGTTTAGAATCAGGCTTTTAAACTTATCGTTCATTTGTAAAGCCCAGTCATAGCCTCCGCCATTTATCATTTCCCAGCTCATCATCCTAAGATTGTGAACCATATTTCCGCTCCCAAGAATTAAAACCCCCTTCTTTCTTAAAAGTTGCAATTCCCTGGCCAGCTCATAATGATAGCGCGCATCCTTGGTATAGTCGATGCTCAATTGCAATACAGGGATATTTGCCTCTGGGTACATGTGTCTTACAACAGTCCATGCACCATGGTCAAGCCCCCAGTCATGATCCAGGCCAACTTGCGTATGTTGTATAAGTCCTGCCGTTTCAGCAGCAAGTTCCGGATTTCCGGGTGCGGGATAAACTACATCAAAAAGTGCCTGTGGAAACCCGCCAAAATCATGTATAGTTTTAGGGAAATCCATGGCAGTAATGTGCGTGCCTTTGGTAAACCAATGTGCAGAAACCACCAGTACTGCTGTTGGAACTGGCATATTTTGAGCCATAGAGGCCCATTTGTTGCTAAACTCATTACCCTCAATCCCATTCATTGGAGATCCGTGCCCCACAAATAGAACAGGCATAAGGTTTTCCTGAATTGGCAACCCGCTTGTGAATGTTTTGAATTGAGATAAGTTAGTCATAATGAGTAGAAATTAATACAGGCCGTCTTATCCAGACGGCCTGTAAAATCAATTATTTTGCCTGAACAAATTCCAGGTTTAAGGCTATTTTAACGTCTTTACCTACACCCATTCCTGTTGGATCATATTTGATATTATAATCTAAACGATTAATGGTTGTGTTAGCTGAGAAACCTGCTTTGGTATTTCCTTGCTGATCTTTAGCTGTTCCGCCGAATACTACATTGAACTTAACATCTTTCGTTACATCACGAATTGTCAATTTTCCACTCAATTCATAGTTATTTCCTTTCAATTTTTTAAATGAAGTGCTTTCGAAAGTCATGTATGGAAAAGTTTCAGCATTAAAAAAATCATCAGATTTTAAGTGCTTATCGCGAGGTTCAACACTTGTAGAAATACTGTTTACATCAACTGAAAAGCTGATTTTTGCATCAGTTAAATCCTCTTTAGCTGCAGTAACTGCGCCATCAAACTTTTTAAATGATCCATCTACAAATGAGATTCCCATGTGTTTCACTGAGAAATTTATAAATGAGTGCATCGGATCTACCGTCCACTTTGTTTGTGCGAAAGACGCAACACTGATTGAAATTGCAACCAGGAATAAAAATACCTTTTTCATAATTTTTTTGAGTTTTAATTTTACAAAAGTACACCTCTGGGTTTTAGCCGGCCTTGATGTATGGTAAGAAAGATAATCAATAAAATTGAAGCTTCCCACATTTCAATAAAGCCATTTTTAACTTACCTTAGCTCCAAAGTAATATTAATGAACAGGATTCTAGCCTTACTACTATGTCTGGGTGTTTTCTCTGCTTTCGCTGCAAAGCCAAAACACCAATACGTTAAAATTAAAACGGATATGGGCGAATGTATAATCATGCTTTACAATGAAACTCCCCAGCACCGGGATAATTTTGTATCCCTCATTAAAAAGGGTGTTTTTGAGGGCACTTTATTTCATCGGGTTATCAAAAACTTCATGATTCAGGGGGGCGATCCGGATTCAAAAGTTGCAAAACAAGGGGAATTGCTGGGAAATGGAACTGTAGGCTATACCATTCCCGCTGAATTTAGAGACAGTTTATTTCATAAAAAAGGTGCGCTTGGCGCTGCAAGAGACGACAATCCCGAAAAGGCATCAAGCGGATCTCAGTTCTACATTGTTCAGGGTAAAAAATTTACAGATCAGGGATTAGATTCATTAGAAACGAATCGCCTCCATTTCAAAATACCGGTTTGGCAGAGAGAAGTCTATAAGAATTTAGGCGGCACACCACATCTGGACAGAAATTATACTGTTTTTGGTGAGGTTGTTCAGGGCTTAGATATGGTTGATAAAATCGCTGCTGTTTCCAGGGATTCAAACGACCGCCCCTTTGCTGATGTGAAGATGTCTGTTTCTGTATTAAAAAGGCGCGCAGCTAAAAAATTAGAAAAATTATATAATTTATGAAGATCATCTCTTACAATGTTAACGGCATTCGCTCTGCATCAACAAAAAATTTTTTTGGGTGGCTACAGTCAACCGATGCCGATATGGTTTGCTTGCAGGAAGTGAAGGCCCTGCCTTCTCAAATTCCGGAGATACTTGCCTTAATTGAGCAATTAGGGTATCATCACTACTGGTTTCCGGCAGAGAAAAAAGGATATAGCGGAGTGGCTATCCTTACCAGAATAAAACCAAATCATGTGGAGTACGGT
>NZ_JBFTIZ010000078.1:0-24682 GCF_056395165.1 Pedobacter sp. 10L46_2 | reverse complement strand
CAGGGGGATGGTTGAATAGCGTGAAGGTTTGCCTTGGTTTCCTTGAGCTTGCTTTAGCGTTGAAATTCCTTTCTGCTGCCGATTTGGTTTGGCATTGGGAATGGTTCGACCGTGAGGTGTTCCTGGTGCTGTGGATCGTGATTTTCTTCTTAATGGGTATTTACTTATTGGGGAAACTCAAGTTTTCGCACGACAGTGATCTGCCATATGTATCGGTACCACGATTATTCCTTGCCATACTTTCGTTTTCGTTTGCCATTTACATGGTGCCTGGTTTATGGGGGGCGCCGGTAAGCGTTTTAAGTGGACTTGCACCGCCAATGAATACTCAGGATTTTATCCTTAACGGGAACGGCTCATCGCAATCAAAAGTGGATACCGAGTTTCCTTCTAAAGTGAAATACGATGATGTATTTAAAAAACCAATTGGTTTTACTCCGTTTTTTGATCTGGAAGAAGGCTTAGCTTATGCTAAAAAGGTAAACAAGCCTGTTATGATAGATTTTACAGGCTGGGCATGTGTGAACTGCCGCAAAATGGAAGATAAAGTATGGATAGATGCCGAGGTAGGACGTATAATTAACGAATACGTATTAATACAGCTTTATGTAGATGAGCGCAAAATTAAAATGCCGAAGGAAAAAGTTCATTATTCGGAGATTCTGAGAACAACAACAGATGATCTGGGCAAGTGGAACGGTGATTTCCAGGCTACAAAATATGGATCTAACTCTCAGCCTTTCTATGTATTGGCAGGACATGATTTAATTCCCTTAGTTAAACCACAGGGGGCGATTTTTGATGCAAAAGAATATGCTGCATATTTACAAAGTGGTTTAGATAAATTCAAACAAGCTGAAAAACCAAATGAATAAGATTAAAAACATAGGTGTATTAACATCTGGAGGCGATGCTCCCGGAATGAACGCTGCAATACGAGCAGTAGTAAGGGCAGCAATTTACTACGATTTACAAGTTACTGGTATTTTAAGAGGCTACGAAGGACTGGTGAATGGCGACTTTATTGAAATGGACCGTAAGTCGGTAGCAAATATCATTCAACGTGGAGGAACGATTTTGAAAACGGCAAGGAGTGATTCATTCCGAACCAAAGAAGGAAGGCAACAGGCGTACGATCAATTAAAGAAAAATAACATAGACGCATTAATTGTTATTGGTGGTGATGGTACTTTTACGGGAGCAGATTTGTTTACACACGAATTTGATTATCCTGTTATAGGTTTGCCTGGAACTATTGATAATGATCTGGAAGGAACTGATTTTACAATAGGTTATGATACTGCAATTAATACCGTTATTAATGCTGTAGATAAAATCAGAGATACTGCAGAATCTCATGACCGTTTATTTATTGTTGAAGTGATGGGCCGTGATTCTGGTCTTATTGCTTTAAGAAGTGGAATAGGGGTAGGTGCTGAGGCGATTATGATACCTGAAGCAAATATGGGTATTGATGGTTTGGTTACCAGACTTGAGACCGGACGTAAGGATAAGGCATCGAAAATAATTATTGTTGCCGAAGGTGATGAGATCGGTGGCGGCTTTAATGTTGGCGAGGTTCTTAAAGAGAAATTTCCGGCGTATGACATCAGGGTTTCTGTACTGGGCCATATTCAGCGTGGAGGTAAGCCAAGCTGCATGGATAGAGTTTTGGCTAGCCGCTTAGGTGTGGTTGCTGTAGAGGGGATCTTAGCCGGACAGACAGGCGTAATGGTTGGACAAAAGAATAAAGAGATTGTTTTTACGCCATTTAATCATGCTATTAAGCATATTGATGCAAAAGAAATAAGTCCTGCCTGGTTAAAACTGGTAGAGATATTGTCACTATAATAAACAAAGGCCCTAAATTTTAGGGCCTTTGTTTATTATTCTATTACTACAGCGGTTCCTGTTGCAGCAACCATTAACATGCTGCCGCCGCTACCTACTGTTTCATAATCTAAATCTACTCCGATTATGGCATTTGCACCCATTGCGGCTGCGTATTGCTGCATTTCATTAATCGCAGTATTTTTACCTTCTCTTAATACTTGTTCATACGATCCCGATCTGCCTCCAACGATGTCTCGTATTCCGGCAAAAAGATCTTTAAAAATATTGGCACCGATAATGGTTTCGCCACTTACAAGGCCTATGTATTTAACTACTTTTTTGCCTTCTACTGAATTGGTTGTTGTAATTAGCATCTTTTAATTGGTTTTTAGGTTTGATGATGATTTTGTGGATTTGTTACAGTAATTTATCCAGAACCTGCTGCCAGGTATCTACACGCTCGTAATCTTTTAACAGTAAGTTGTGTGGCGAAGAGAATAATAGTTTCCGGCCTTTAAAACCAGCGAAATTTTTAGCCCTGTCATCAATCATTACATCTACATCAACAATTTTATCACCGCAGAACATGATGTTTCTCCAGGTAATAAAAGGAAAATGTTCTGCCAGCCAGTCAAGTTTATCTTCAAGAGAGTTTCTAAATTCTGTTGCTGCCGAAACGATATATATATCATGATGTTCCTGTAATTTTTTTACAGCTTCTACACTTCCTTCAATAAGCGGAAGGTCTCTAAAAAAGCCCTTTTCATTAATATAATCGAACCATTTATTGTTAATATGCTCGGGCATATGATGGTAAACTTCATTTCCCGGTTCAATAATCAAGTCGAGCGGGATTCCGTAATCCCGGTTATAAAGGTGTATAAATTTGTGTATCGGATCGGCTAAAACCTCGTCCATGTCTATGGCTATTCTCATTTGTATATCGTTTGCTCCAAATATCTTTAATTGGGGAGACAGTTATGTTAAATGAATTTAAAATTATTGCATCTTGTTAATCATTAGTATTTTACTTACTTTTGCAACCCCGCAAGCACGAAGCTCCGGGAACTATGTTGAATACATAAACTAAAAGAGAAATGGCAACTAAAATCAGATTGCAAAGATTCGGTAAAAAAGGTAAACCTTTTTTCCACGTTGTGGTAGCGGATTCCCGCTCACCAAGAGATGGTAAATTCATTGAGCGTTTAGGTTCATACAACCCAAACACCAATCCAGCTACTATCGATCTTAACTTTGACAAAACTTTAGACTGGGTAAACAAAGGTGCTGAACCTACGGATACTTGTCGTGCTATCCTTTCTTACAAAGGTGTTTTATACAAAAAACACTTAGAAGGTGGTGTTAAAAAAGGTGCGTTAACTGCAGAACAAGCGGAAGCTAAATTTGCTGAATGGTTAAGCGCTAAAGACGGTAAAATTGAAGGCAAAAAAGAGGGCTTAACTAAATCTAAAGATGAAGTTAGAAAAGCTGCTCTAGCTGCTGAAGCTAAGAAAAATGCTGACCGTGCTGCTGCCCTTGCAATTAAAAATGCACCGGTAGAAGAGGTTGTAGAAGAAGAAGTTGTTGAAGAAGCTCCAGTAGCTGAAGCTGCAACTGAAGAAGCTCCGGTAGCAGAAGAAACTCCTGCAGCAGAAGCTACAGAAGAAAGCAAAGAAGAAGAAGCATAGTATTTTTGTTATTCTGAATAATAGCGAAGAATCTTTTATATGATTTCTTCGCTATTTTTTTATTTAAAGGTTTTATGAAAGGCTGATCTTCATTTCCGTCATCTCGACGATAGGAGAGATGACGGAAGCTGAGGTGATGGTACTGTAGGAATACAACAAGACCAAAAATTAACGATACACCAATGAAAATAGAAGAAGCGTTTTATATAGGATACATTACCAAAACAAAGGGATTAAAGGGAGAGGTTCAGCTGTTCTTTGAATATGATGAGCCTGAATTACTGGAACTTGATGTGATTTTTGCTGATATAAATGGCAAAATGGTGCCTTTCTTTGTATCGTCTTATAAGCTTCAGACTAATAATACAGGGAATTTCTATTTTGACGACATCGATCATATAGACAAGGCCCAGCCTCTGTTAAGAAAAAAGGTATATCTGCCTTTAACAAAAATGCCAGATCGTTCTGATGAAGATTTTCATTATAATGATTTAAAAGGCTTTGTTGTTTTTGATGAAACACATGGGGAGCTTGGCGAAATTATTGAGGTAAATGAATACCCTCAGCAATTTGTTGCAACGGTAGCCTATCAAAGTAAGGAAATCCTGTTTCCTTTGAATGATGATATGATTGTTGAGATTGATGAGGATGAAGGCACTATGCTTGTTGATTTGCCCGAAGGCTTATTAGACATATATATCAATCCTTAATTTTATCTTTGCACCATGCGTTTTGACATTATAACTGTTTTGCCGGCTCTTTTGGATAGCCCTTTTGCCCACTCTATTTTGCAACGTGCTCAAAAGAAAGGTATTGCTGAGATAGTGGTTCATAACCTTAGAGATTATGCCACGAACAAGCAAAAAAGTGTAGATGATTATCCTTATGGTGGTGGTAGCGGCATGGTGATGTCTATTGAGCCTTTTGCCAGGTGTATAGAAGGGCTAAAGGCTGAACGTGATTACGATGAAGTAATTTTTATGAGCCCGGATGGGGTGACTTTTAACCAGACGATTGCAAATGAATTATCGGGCAAGGGCAACATTATGATTCTATGTGGTCATTACAAGGGCATAGACCAGCGCGTAAGAGATTTATTTGTAACACGTGAGATTTCTATCGGAGATTATGTTTTGTCGGGAGGAGAGCTTCCTGCAGCAGTTTTGGTTGATGCCATTGTAAGGCTTATTCCTGGTGTTTTGAATGATGAGACATCGGCTTTGTCTGATAGCTTCCAGGGAGAGCTACTGGATGCTCCTGTTTATACGAGGCCGGCTGACTGGAACGGACATAAAGTTCCTGATGTGCTATTAAGCGGTCACGAGGCAAAGATTAATGAATGGCGCCATGATCAGGCTTTGGCCAGAACACAACAACGTCGCCCTGATTTACTCGAAGACTAGTTTCCTTTGCTCAGGAGCGAAATAATTTTATCCTTATCTTTTATTTGATCTTTTAATGCGGTAAGCATCTCTTTGCAATTTTTCAAATTGCTCTTTAGATCGGTATACTCTGCTTTTTGATCGCTTACAAGGCTTTCTACGCTTTTGTTGCTGTACGGTATTACTGTTGTTTGAAAAAACGTGGCAGGCGGTACGTCAAGGACCTTTGAAAGGGTTATAATGTCATTATATTTTATTGATCCCCGGGTTAAACTCAGCTTCAGGCCATCAAAGGTTTTGTCCATTTTTTCAGCAAGCCAGGTCATGGATCTGCCTTTTTCTTTGAGTAGCTCATCGACTATCCGCTTTAATGCCATAAAAAAATTCGTATAAATTTGGCTAACACTTAAAATATTTGGTGTATTTATGCTATAAAATTATGAATAGCATTACATTTTTTTGATAAAAATACAAAAAATAAGTATAACCAAATTAAACTAACGTAAGTATGAAAAAAGTAAAGATCAGCGACAGTGCACCGAGGAAGTACAAGATTAACGAGTGTTTGCTAAAAAGATCGATCGGCCACCGCCGCGAAGCGATTAGAAAACTGCCCAAATATTTAAGCATCTCACTCAACACGCTTCATAATTATCGGAACATTCTTTTTAGTGATTCTCAGGATATTCCTCATGAAATTGTGGTGCTGTTTGAGCAATTATTTGAACTGCAGACAGGAGGATTGCTGAATAAGCCAATAAGAGGTAAAACGCTTGATGAGCTGATAAATACTGAACTACAGCAAAGTAGGGAATGATGTGTAGAATAAATTCAAAAAAACTGACTAACTGACAAGATTATATCATGAAAGAACAAAGAAAATATAAAATTGATGAAGCAATAAGAAAGTTAAACTTACCAAATTATAAGGCAGCACTAAGGATTATCCCACGTGAACTGGGAATTGCTTCTAATACTTTTCATAATTACAGGAAGCTAAAAGTTACGGATAAGGCAGATATTCCTTACGAAATGGTAAGAAAACTTGAGATTATGTTTCATATGAAAATAGGGGAGCTGGCCAACTCAAAAATTTGTTGTCAGGACTTAAGCGTGTTGATAATGGAATATAATAGCTCTGAGTCTGTTAGCGCCTAGCGAATAGTACTGGATACATGCTATTTACAGACGCTTTACCGGTCTAATTATTTATCTGAAAAATGAGTAGATTTGCTTTTGAATATGTGGAAATAATAAAGAATGTGGAAAAAAACAAAAATCGCTTTTATTTCTAAAATAAAATTCCTAATATTGCAGTCCGATTTTAAACAACAAAAAATCGGCTTAATAGCTTAAAATCATGGATTTAGTAAAATTTGTTGAAGAGCAGGTAATCGCAAAAAATGAGTTTCCTGCATTCAAATCAGGAGATACAGTGAGTGTTCACTATAAAATTCGCGAAGGTAATAAAGAACGTATTCAAATTTACCAAGGTGTAGTATTACAACGTAATAGCGTTGGTGCTAATGAAACGTTTACCGTTCGTAAAATGTCTAATGGTGTTGGTGTTGAACGTATCTTCCCGATAAATTCTCCAAACATCGCTAAAGTTGAAGTTAACAGTCACGGTAAAGTTCGCAGATCGAAATTATTCTATCTACGTGAGTTAACTGGTAAAGCAGCTCGTATCAAATCTAAAAGAGTTTAATTTCTTTAGAAAAAGCATATTAACCTTCCCGATTGTATCGGGGAGGTTTTTTTGTTTGCCCCGAAACCACTCTGTTCCGAGTAAATTATTACGATTTATCATTATTTTAATGATGTATCGTAAATGCACAGTTGCTTTTATCTAAGTTTGCTGTAACTAACTTATCGGATTTAACTAAATGCCTCATTATACCCGCTAAAGGTATAACGATGTTGTCAGTTTAATTCTGGAACTAACTGGAACATTGATGAAAGAACTATTAAAAAAATTTGAGGATAAACGACCTGAGATTGTTTTTGAGTGGAAAGACAAGGAATCTGAAGCCGAAGGCTGGGTAGTTATTAATTCACTACGCGGCGGTGCTGCGGGTGGAGGTACCCGAATGCGTAAGGGGCTAGACAAGAGAGAGGTTGAGTCTTTAGCAAAAACAATGGAGGTGAAATTTACCGTTTCGGGCCCACCTATAGGCGGAGCTAAGTCCGGAATTAATTTCGATCCTGCAGATCCAAGAAAAGCGCAGGTTCTTGAAAGGTGGTATAAGGCTGTAATGCCTTTGCTAAAAAGCTATTATGGCACCGGAGGCGATTTAAATATTGATGAAATTCATGAGGTTATCCCTATAACTGAAGATTATGGCTTATGGCATCCGCAGGAAGGGGTGATCAATGGGCATTATCAGGCTAGAGAGAATGAGCGCATTCATCAAATTGGTCAGTTACGCTATGGCGTTTCAAAGGTTCTTGAGGACTTGAACTACACTCCGGATATTAAAAGAAAATATAAGGTAGCTGATATGATTACAGGTTACGGTGTAGCAGAATCAATTGGCCATTTTTATAAGATCTGGGGAGGTGAGCTGGCAGGGAAAAAAGCAATTATTCAGGGTTGGGGTAATGTTGCTGCTTCGGCAGGATATTATCTGGCTCAAAATGGCGTAAAAATTGTTGGAATAATTGATCGTGTTGGTGGACTGATTAACACTAATGGCTTTACTGCCGAGGAAGTTATTGGTCTGTTTAACAACAGAACAGGCAATACGCTGATAGCTCCTTCGTTGTTGTCTTTTGAAGATGCCAATAAGGAGATATGGGACATCGGGGCAGAAATATTTGTTCCCGCTGCAGCCTCGCGTTTGGTAAAGCAAGAGGAGGTAGATCAGTTGATAATTGGTGGGCTTGAAGTGATTGCCTGTGGTGCAAACGTACCTTTTGCGGATAAGGAAATTTTCTTTGGCAGCATTATGGAACATGCGGATAATCACGTTGCTGTGATTCCTGATTTTATTTCTAATTGCGGTATGGCCAGAGTATTCGCATATTTAATGCAAAGAAATGTTGAAATGAGTGATGATGCTATTTTTTCCGATGCATCTGAAGTAATATATAAAGCAATGAAGGCTGTTTATAAGCACGATACAGCTAAAACCGGCTTGTCTAGAACGGCCTTTGAAATCGCACTAAAACAATTGGTATAAACTATGGATATTAATATTTTCGATCAGGTATTTTGGGGGAACACAGTAAAGCAATACTGTCTTTTTGGAGGGTTCATTTTATTGGGCCTGATTTTTAAAAGACTGGTATCTCGTCTGTTTAGTCTTTTGATTTTTACAGCATTTAAAAAATTTGCTGAAAATATTAAAGACGACACATTTGTATCGCTGCTTTTAAAGCCTATCGAATCTTTCATTACGTTTTGTACATTTTACCTTGCCGTAAATCAATTAAAATATCCTTTAGATGTTATCGTATGGCACAAGGCGAAATCTAAGCTTGAGGTGACTATAGGGGACTGTATCGATAAGATATTTTTGTTCTTCATCATTCTATCTATATTCTGGATTATTTTAAGGATAATCGACTTTATAGCGCATGTTTTAAAGTATAAGGCATCGTTAACCAATAACAAGGCTGATGATCAGTTAATTCCATTTTTAAAAGAGCTAACAAAAACTTTAATCTGCTTTTTAGGCTTCTTTGTGCTGTTGGGTTTTGTTTTTGAAATCAACGTGCTAACATTAATTACGGGATTAGGCATTGGAGGTATAGCTATAGCCCTGGCAGCTAAAGAGAGTTTAGAGAATTTAATAGGCTCTTTTACGATATTTCTGGATAAGCCCTTCACTGTAGGGGATGTGGTTAAGGTTGATGGAATTGAGGGAACGATAGAAAAGGTTGGCTTTAGGAGCACCTGGCTGATAAGTCCGGATAAGACAACAATTGTTATCCCGAACAGGGCAATGATTGATGGAGTACTGGAAAATGTTACTTTAAGGAATTACCGACGGGTAAACTTTCAGATAGGACTAACCTATGAAACGAAGAGTGAAGACGTAAAAAACATTGTAAATGCCATTAATGAATATTTAAATGGAAATGCCAATACAAAAGACGGGTATGCGACCTTTGATAATTTCGGCGATTTTGCATTACATGTACAGGTTGTGTATTTGGTGATAAATATGGAGCACAGCCAGTACGTTAAGGTAAAAGAAGAAATTAACTTTAAGCTGATTGAAATAGTAGAGCGGTATAAATCTGAGTTCGCTTACCCAACACAACGGTCGGTATCGGATGCTCCTGCTATTGAAAATAAGGGATAAAAGAGGGTTCTGGTCGTCATCTCGACGATAGGAGAGATGACGGGGTTCCCGGCTAACTATGAGGATACCAAATTCTTTAAGAAAGTTCAGCCAAAACGGTAATACCGCCTTTTACGACCTGATCGAGCTCAAGATTAACTTTGGTGCCAATTGGTAAAAATATATCTACTCTTGAACCAAATTTAATAAAGCCGAATTGTTCAGACTGCTCAACATTATCCCCCTCTTTAACATACCAAACAATGCGTCGGGCAAGTGCGCCTGCAATTTGTCTGAATAATACCGGAGTGCCATTTTTGTGTTCTACGACAACGGTTGTACGTTCGTTTTCTGTTGATGATTTCGGGTTCCATGCAGCAAGGTATTTGCCCGGATGGTATTTGAAGAATTTAACTACCCCAGAAATAGGGTTTCTGTTGATATGTACATTTACAGGCGACATAAATATGGATACCTGTAATCTTTTGTCTTTAAAATACTCGCCTTCCTGAGTTTCTTCGATCACTACAACTTTACCGTCGGCAGGGCAAATTACCAGATTATCACCCGTTGTAAAGTTACGGCTGGGGTTTCTGAAGAACTGTAGTACGGTAATAAACAGTGCAAAAGAAAAAATATAAATGAACCACCTTAACCAGGTAATGTCTGCAAATTTATAGTCAACAACTGCATTAATTATAAAGATGAAGAGTAGTGAGCTATAGTGGTATATCCTTCTTTGTGTATGGTCATTCTTGTAGAAATATGTTTGGTGCAAAATTGGGAAAAAAATATCGGATTACGGTAAAAGAGGAGCAACAGTTTTGGCTCTGTAGATATCAGTAAGGTTTCTTCCGAGACCATTATAGTCTAGTCCGTAGCCCACAACAAATTCATTACTGAGTTCGAAGCCTACATATTCCAGTTCTTCAATTGGGCGTTTTAGGGCAGCTGGTTTTAATAAAAGGGAACAAACTTTAACAGATGCAGGGTTTTGTTTATATACTTCAGCAAGTATATAACTGAGGGTAAGTCCGGTATCAACAATGTCTTCAATCAGAATAACATCTCTATCCTTTAGGTCGTTAGGCAAACCAAAGGTCTCCCTGATGTTACCACTGCTTTCTGTGCCCTCATAAGACGAGACTTTGATAAACCCGACTTCGCAGGATATGGTAATCTCTTTTAAAAGATCGGCCATAAACAAAAAACTTCCGTTCARAACGCCAATAAATATAGGGCAACGATTCTCGTAATCTACATTTATTTGGATGCCGATTAAGCGGGTTCGCTTAGCGATATTGTCATTTTGAATTAAGATTTCGAATTCTTTATCTTCTATTTGAATTTTGTTCATAGTTACGAGATTAACCAATAAGAGGGCGGCTGTTAGTTTTCTTTTTTCTGCTTTTCGAGCTCCTCTTCCAGGGCTTTTTCTTTTCTTCGCTGCTCTCTTTTTTCTTCTCTTAGTTGTTTCCGGGTTTTCTTCACTGTATCAACAGTTATATTCGGTTTTGAAATAGAATCTTTCTTTGCTTCTCCGCCAAATAACCGGTCAAACAGATTTTTAGAGGCATCATGTGTTTCTATTGCAGGTAGAGGGTCATCATTGTCAAAAGCATTTGTATCAATGGTGGTGGTGTCTGGCAATAAATATTGTCGTAGTCCTTCTCTTAGATGTACGTTATAGAAGCCATAACCGCTGGTATCAGGAGGAGTTAACCCTCTTTTGGCCATAATGTTCCCGATGTATTTAAAGTACGGATACATATAGTCTTTGAGGCCACCATCACCTCTGAACTTATATAAGGCTATTTTAGGTCGGGGAACTATATTTGCAAGGAATATGCCTTCTCCAATATTTAGGTCTGACGGTCTTTTTCCAAAATAATGTCTTGTAGCTTCACCGATACCGTAAACATTCTGCCCCATTTCAATAATGTTAAAATAGACTTCTAGCATTCTGTTTTTAGTAATAAGGTGGTTGTTTTCTATAAGCCAAACAATTAATATTTCCTCTGCTTTGCGGGCAAGGGTTTTTTGTCGACTTAAAAAAATGTTCTTAACCAATTGCATCGAAATGGTACTGCCACCACGAACAAACCTTTTCTCTTTAAAGTTTACTGCAAAAGATTTGCGAATCGATTCCTGAACGAACCCTTTATGTGTAAAGAAAGAAGGGTCTTCGGAGGTTAATATTGCATTTTTAAAGTTGCTCGAGACCTCTGAAAGCGGGGTGTAATTAGGATTGGAAGGGCCTATCATGATATCCCGCATCGGCTTTCCGCGCTCGTATGGTGTGTATATAAAGTCTTTATTAATTTTCTGCAGATTAGTTTTACCTAATTTTAAGATCTTAAAGTTTGCAGGTGTTAATCCCGAGTAAAACTTAACACTATCAGGCAAAGAGCTGTCAAGATAAAAGTCAAGATCGTACTTAAGCTTCCCGCTCACTTTTAATCCTTCCAGCGATTCGAATAGTCCATGCGGAAAAGAGTTGAAAAGCTCCTGGGCATCTTGCTCCGGAGCACGAACTTTTACCTCATAGATCTTGTTAGGAGATAGTGTATATTTTAAGTATGGGTGTATCGTCGCATTTTTTAAAAGAATTGTTGAAGAGCTATCCAGTGCAAGGTAGTTTTCTCCGATAAGCATATCGGCATTAATCTTTGCATCGGGGACAACGATATCATTGGACGCAATTTTTGGATGATTGATAAGTAAGTTCTTTACCGACCATGAGCCTTCTATTTTGAAAGCATCGCCACTATAGTCTGCATTTTTCATCTCTGTTCTGACGGTGTCAAAGCTAAACTTAGCGTGCAGTTTATCATTAAGATATTGAAGCTGAACAGGACCTTTGTCTGCAAACAGCATCACATCGAGCTGTTTTTTCCCCGGCTTTAATTTCCCGTTTATATGCCAGGTTGCGTCTTTATCATTTACAAGTATTGTAGAGGTTAGGTCGCCATCGTCTATTGTTGCGGTGGTGGTTAAGAACTTTAAATGGGCGGTGTCGTTATCATTAACGGCTAACATCAGGTTTTTAACCTCCATGTTGTCCGGTATTTTATAAAGAAACTGATTAAGTAGGTTGTGGGCTAAATCACCAAGATCTACCTTAGATTTTTTCTCTGTACTATCTTTCTTTTTACGTTTTAGAATGAAGTCGAGATTGCTAAGTGAATCTTTAAATACAATATTTATTTTGCCGGTATTTAGGGTAACTTCAGATAATTTTACATTGCCAACAATTAAGGGAAACAGTTTTACACCTACAGTTAGATCATTGATGGTGGTTAAGGTATCTCTATCTTTAGGTACAATTGTAATATTGGTCATGTGAACGGTACTAAGACCACTAAAGCCAGCCGTTCCAATTTTAATATTCAGATTAAAGTCTTTGTCGGCCTTGGCAATTGCTTTGGCCATCATTGTCTTTAGTAAAGCTTCTCTTTTGTTGTAAGCAATGGCACCAACCGTAATGCAAACCACTAGAAAACAGCCTAAAACCCACGCTCCTATCTTTATGTATTTTTTAGGGATATTAATTTTTGGAAGATGCATGCTGTAGAATAAAATTTTTATTGCTAAACGTTAAATACAAATGTTTATTTCGTGTTAAAATTACACTAAAAACGCTAAAGTCAATTAAAATTATTCACCCATTTGCAATAATGTAACGAAGAGCCATGAATGCTTGGGGAGTTTTAGTTAAATTTGTAACAATGATTATTAGCCAAGAACAAGTCCTTGCTGCCTTGAGAAATGTTGAAGACCCTGACCTTAAGAAAGATCTGGTGACTTTGAACATGATCAAAGACTTAAAAATAGAAGATAAGAACGTAAGTTTTACCTTAGAACTGACGACTCCTGCATGTCCTATGAAGGATATGCTTAAGAATGCCTGCCTTAACTCGATTAAACATTTTGTTAGCCAGGAGGCAGAGGTGACTATCAATATTACTTCGAGGGTAACCAAGCCAATGGATAGCACCCAGTTAAAAGACATTAGAAATATCATTCTGGTTTCATCTGGAAAAGGTGGTGTAGGGAAATCGACTGTTGCAAGTAACCTGGCCGTGTCTTTAGCTGCTGATGGAGCAAAGGTTGGCCTGATAGATGCGGATATTTACGGGCCATCTGTGCCTACAATGTTCGATCTGGTTGGTGCAAAGCCAAGTGCGAGGGAAACGCAAGACGGTAAAACGCTGATCTTGCCAATTGAAAAGTATGGTATAAAATTACTGTCGCTAGGTTTTTTTGCAGATCCTGATCAGCCAGTGCCATGGCGCGGACCGATGGCTTCGAATGCAGTAAAGCAGTTGTTTAATGATGCCGATTGGGGTGAGCTTGATTACCTGATCGTAGATCTTCCTCCGGGTACCGGAGATATCCACATCACCATTACGCAAAGCTTTCCAATTACCGGGGCTGTAATCGTTACCACTCCTCAGCAGGTGGCTTTAGCTGATACCAGAAAAGGGTTAGCTATGTTTAAAATGCCGGGCATCAATATTCCTGTTTTAGGAGTTGTCGAAAATATGGCTTATTTTACACCTGAAGAATTGCCAGAGAATAAGTATTATATTTTTGGTAAAGATGGAGGTAAAGAATTGGCAAAATCTTTTGATGTGCCGTTTTTAGGTGAAATTCCAATTGTACAAAGTATTGCAGAAGCAGGAGATAATGGAGCGCCTATAGCCTTAAATACAGAGAGTGTGCTTTCTGGAGCATTCGCAGAAATAGCAGGAAAAGTAGCGCAGCAGGTAGCTATAAATAATGCACAAACTGCTAATTGCTAAAAATTTACTATTTTTATACTTTAATAAAATATAACCAATGAATTTAACAGAACAAGTAGAGCAGGCACTAGAGACCATTCGTCCGTATTTAATAGCGGATGGTGGAGACGTTGCGATTGAAGAGATTACGCCGGAGAATGTAGTTAAATTAAAATTATTAGGTAACTGCGGATCCTGCAAAATGAGCTTTATGACAATGAAAGCGGGCATTGAACAAGCAATTATGAAGGCAGTACCACAAATTACTTCAGTAGTAGCTATAAATTTAGCTGAGCCAGTATAAACGATTTAACACTATTTAACTAGCCGTTTTACCAAATACAGCTAATTTTGTAACATGAAGTATTCGTTCACCTTAATATTGCTTCTTTTCGTTTCCTCGGTATTTGCACAGCAAATAACTACGGATAAGAAATTGATCCAATTTTCCGGAATTATTACCGATGTGGATAGTAATACTGTTGTGCCTTACGTTACGGTTACAAATTTATCAAACAAGGAGCAGCGTTATGCGGCCAATTATAAGGGCTTCTTTTCTTTTATCGCCCATCCCGGAGATACGATTTTGTATACTGCAGTAGGTTATAAAGATTTGCTTTTAGCTGTTCCCTCTGTAATTAATGATACTAAGTACACGGCTATGATTAAGCTGAAAGCTGAGATCATCAACCTTCCTACCGTTCGGGTTTATCCCTGGGCAACTGTGGAGGAATTTACGAGAGACTTTATGTCTATGAAGATAGCAGACGATGATTACGCTATCGCTGCTAAAAACCTTTCACAAGAAAGCCTGTCTGGTTTAATGCAAACCCTTCCAAGAGATGGTGGAGAAATTCAGAGCACGAATTTCAGGACAAATCATGAAAGGTCGCTAAACAAGAACATGGTTCAAACGAATCCTTTGCTTAATCCATTTGCATGGGGTAAACTAATGCAGTCTATCTTTAAGGGAGATAAGAGTAGAAGCGCCGATAATTAGCGCTTTTTACCTTTGTGTTGATTAGGGAAACGCATCTTATAATCGGCCTTTATATTGCCTTTAGAAATTGCATCTAACTTACTTTGAAGCATTCTTTTACGCAATAATCCTAATTTATCTGTAAATAAAGTGCCTTCTATATGGTCGTATTCGTGTTGAATAACACGAGCAGGCATACCTGTAAATTCTTCGGTATGAAGCTCCCAGTTCTCATCATAATATTCAATAAGAACATTTGGTTTACGGGTCACATCTTCTCTGATGTCAGGAATACTTAAGCATCCTTCATTAAAAGCCCATGGTTCTCCGGTTTCTTCCAGAATTTCAGCATTGATAAATACCTTTTTAAAACGGTTTTTATCTTTTTCATCGGCGCCAGTATCCACAATAAACAGGCGTATTGGTAACCCAATCTGAGGGGCTGCCAAGCCAACACCGCTTGCATTATACATGGTGTCGAACATATTGGTGATTAGCTGTGCCAAATCCGGGTATGTCTCATCAATTGGAGCGCATACTTTTTTCAAAACCGGATCTCCGTATGCTACAATGGGTAACTTCATTCTGCAAAAATACAAATATTACCCTAAAGGATAAAAAGTTAGCGCACTAAGATTACTTTCATCTAATATTTCATTGGTAATATTACCAATATCTGTTGTTGATACTGCCTGTATCTTGCTGAAAACGGTTTCGAGATCATCTATTTTATCGTAGTCGATAAGGCTTTTGGCCATAGAAATAATGAGTCCGATTCGGTTTTCTTCGCCCAGGGCAATCTGTCCGATGAATTTATTCTTAGCTTTTTGGAGTTGTACTTCGCTGAAGTGATTATCGCGAAGCTTTTTCAGTTCTTTAAAAATAAGCGCACTTGCCTTATTTACTTTTTCCTTATCAGTGCCAAAATAAAGGGTAAAAATACCTGTATCACTTAATGGACTATAGCCAGATTCAATGGTATAGGCAATTCCATACTTTTCTCTGATTTGAAGGTTCAGGATAGAGCTCATTCCATTGCCCCCAAGAAGGTTGTTTAATAATAACAGACCTGTTTTATAAGGGTGATGTAAAGAGTAAGCCTGAGAGCCTAGCATTGCATGGGCTTGCTGGATTGGCTTATTGAATGTTTTAGTAACAACAGGAGCCTTTAATGGGGTTTCTCTGGTTGATGTATGCAGGTTAGCCGGGATTTCCGAATAGTGTTTTGCGCCAACTTTTACAACCTTATTTAAAGAATAATTGCCCAATACCGCAATTACCATCTTATCTGTATGATAGTTTTCTTTTATAAACTGATGAATGTCTTTCTGAGTGATTTTGCTTACGCTTTCTGTTGTCCCCAGTATATTGCGTCCAAGTGCGTGTCCCGAAAATACCAAATCCTCAAAATCGTCATAAATAGCTTCTTCAGGCTGATCGAGGTAGGAGGCTATTTCATCCAGTATCACACTTTTCTCTTTATCCATTTCATCTTCAGGAAATGTAGAATGAAAAACGATATCGTTAAAAAGCTCCAGGGTTCTGTCCAGATAGGGGTTTAGAAATGAAGCATGGATGCATGTATACTCTTTTGTGGTATAGGCATTTAAGTCTGCGCCAACACTTTCAAGTCTATTTAATATTTGATTTGTACTGCGCTTTTCGGTACGCTTAAAAATCAGGTGCTCAATAAAATGGGCCAGTCCTGGATTTTCATCGTTCTCATCTCTGGAGCCACTATTAATAATAATACAGGCATGAGATATTGCTGATGCAGATGGTACATGAAGTATGCGGATGCCATTAGGCAAGGTGTGAACGTTGTATTCCATTAATTGTGCAAAGATACAGAGAAATATATCATGCGATTATAATTTTTCTGTGTCCGGATAGTTCAGGTTTAGGACCTCAATAATAGCCTGTTTGTTTGGCCTTGCTGATAACAGGAGCATAAAGAAAACCACTCCGGCAATCAGAAACACAATGTTGCCACTTACCAGAAACCCAACAATATTTAACAGTGCCGGAAGTTCGAATAGAGCTGTGCGCATTAAAAAAGCCACTTGATATTTATTGATCTTGTCATCTGCAGAAAGTCCATGAAGATTAGATAATTGCTTTTTGAACAGGAACTGCCCTAATGCAATTGAAACAAGACCAATCAAAGGGAATAGCGGGAAGAATATATCATTCTGATTCAAATCAGCATCCAGGTAAAGACGATCTTTAACGGTTAGATACGAGGTGGCTGCCATTAAAACGATGGCCAGGCAGAATGCAAGATGTATGGTTTGCATTGCTTTTAATTTGGAAGAGTTCATTCTTAAAGCATTAAGTTAGCTCAAGATAACGATTTCTTTAGAAATTACCACTGGCGCCACCACCTCCAAAGTCTCCACCACCAAATCTGGTATTTTCGCCCTGAGGCTGGGTGCCAGAGAAAGTTTCAGATACAATGAGTGATTCTACTTTTAGCTTGTCCATAAAATTCCCGTCTTCTAAATCTTCATAGGTAAAGCCGTGTTTAGGTGTTTTAAGGTATTTCATTACCATATAACAAATCCCCAACAGGATGATCCCGACAATGCTAAGCGCACCTTCAATTGGCATGAGATGGTAGTAGTTTCTGAAAGTAAATGCTGCTGCCGCTACTAGGATCAGGCCTGTTCGTAATATGATTACGTCTTTGTTTTTTATTCCAAGCCCTAAATAAATAAAAGGGATAAGGATAGTCCATGCCCAGAAGAAAAATCCAAAGGGAACAGGAGCCGGTTCTGCGCTATTGTATATGCCTTCGCTAGCAGGGCTAAGCGATTGTACCACGTAATAATTTCCTGCCAGATATAAAACAAGCAAACTTACAATTTGAACTACATATAAACAGCTGGTGTAATAGAGGCTAGCTTTTTTTCCGATACTCCGTTTGGATAAAAAATAAATTCCTGAACAGACGATCATCATTAAAAAGGGCATGGTTGCCATTCCCCATGAAAAAAGGTCTTTCCAAACGAAAAAGATAGTGGCAATAAGCGCTAAAAGGCCTATTGCTGTCATTAACATATCTGTAAAGCGGACAGCATAGAACAGTGCTAATAAACATAAAAAGAATGAAATTCGTGAATAAGGGAAATTATTGCTTACATCTGCTTGTAGTATAATAAATGCAGTTAAAACCAGTCCTCCTGAAATCCACATTAAGGCATCATCAACTCCTGATTTAAAATGATTGCTTTTTCTTACCATTAGCTCGAGAGCGATGTAAGTAAGAATCCCCACAAAAAAAGAAAAGCCCCATTTGTCAATAACATTCGTGTCGCTTACCATAAGCATCAGTAATCCAATGGAAAAGGAAACAATGATGCAGGTTAGAATAAACAGACCTATTCTGATAAAAATATTAGGAGAATAAAATCCTACAGGATGTTTATCCTCTATTTCCTTTTGCTCGTTAATACTTATTGCTTCTGCTTTACGGGCCTTTTGTGCTTCTTCTCTAATTAATAAATTAGCCAGCCAAATGTTGTTATAAATAATCATACGGCTTTAATTTTCTTGTTGAGGTTAATTAATAGAAATATAATACCAATTGCAGAGGCAATAAAATACATAAACGAAAGGGTGATTGATGCATCATCTTTCATCGCGAAAAGCCCCCTTACTACGAGGGTGCTAATGGCTATATAAGTATAGATAACAACCAGTAACAAGAAGTAGAAAGACTGATGTTTCATGGCATCTTTATAAATGTAGAAGGCCAGTGCAAACATGGCAACCATGAATAGAAATGAAAAGGCCGAATCATAATAAAAGAAGTAGCCTGCTAATAGCGATATAAAGGAAAGGTGTACACCGAAATGTTGGTAAGTAAACCTGAAGTGCTTTTTAAAGTTAAAATAGACGCTCAGGTAGGCAGCAAGAAGTAGTAATAATCCTAGAAACAGATAAGTATATATAACGGTCTGACTATTAAAATCAGCGTTTAACAGCAATTGCTTTGGGGTTACAGATACGCCCATCCAAATGGCTAGATTGGTAATTCCCATGGCTAAAATACCCAGATGATCAAACTCATAGGCAATATAAAACAATGCAACCATCGGGATGAAAGTTGCCATTCCGTAGTTGGTGCCAAATACGGTATACTGGAACTGCAAATAACCAACAAATGATAAAAAGCTAAGGCAGCCCAGAAGGAGGATATAATCAAAAAATGAGTTCGGAGATTTTATCAATTCTTTGCTAAAGGGCTTCTTATTTTTGAAGCAATAAAAAAAACATCCGCCACTGATGGCAGCAATGATCAATAAAATGACCTGATGGCCAATTGTATCTATGTTTTTATAGATGAGAATACCCATGCCGGAACTTAACAGCATAACACCTAGGTAAAGTAAAGTTTTTATCTCCCAATGCAAGGAAAACAATGTAGTTCGGGAGGCATTTTTGACCTTTTCGAATGATTCTTCGGAAATACTGCCTTCTTCAAAAAGCTTTTTAAAAAATTCAATGTTCATTGGTTGAGATGTTGATCATAGGATACTCAAGTATACAAAAAAGATGTCGTGTAAATGTTACTTACTGTCAATTTGACAACAAAAAGTAATTTGGAACATCCATTGATAGTGAGCCTATGTACTTAAAAATGAGTTAACATATGAGCATAGAAGAAAAAGGAACGATATCCATTCACACGGAGAACATTTTCCCAATCATCAAGAAATTCCTGTATTCCGATAACGAGATCTTTTTAAGAGAACTTGTTTCAAATGCCGTTGATGCGGTACAAAAAATTAAACGCTTAGCAGCCCTTGGTCAGTATAGCGGAGAGCTGGGTAACCCTTTAGTAGAGGTTGCTGTTGACAAAGAAAAGAAGACCATTACCATTACCGATAATGGTTTGGGGATGACTGCCGAAGAGATCAAAAAATACATCAATCAGGTCGCGTTTTCGGGAGCAAGTGAGTTTGTAGAGAAATTTAAAGACGCCAAAGATGCTAATGAGATCATTGGTAAGTTTGGTTTAGGCTTTTATTCGGCCTTTATGGTATCTGATTTGGTAGAGATCCAAACACTTTCTTATCAGGAAGGCGCAGAGCCGGCAAGATGGGTTTGCGATGGCAGTACCGAGTTTGAAATTACTGCAGGCAGCAAAACAACACGCGGCACTGAAATTATCCTCCACATAAATGCAGAGTCTGAGGAGTTTTTAGACAATCACAAAATAGAAGAGATTCTTGATAAGTATGGCAAATTTTTACCTGTACCCATTAAGTTTGGAACAAAAACAGTTCAGGAGCCAGATGGTGAAGATGAAGAAGGAAAACCAAAAACTATAGGAGTTGAGGTTGATAATATTATCAATACAACCAATCCGATCTGGACTAAGGCGCCTGCAGATTTGTCAGACGAAGACTATCTTGCATTTTACAAGCAATTATATCCATTCTCTGAAGATCCATTGTTCTGGATCCATTTGAATGTAGATTATCCTTTTAACTTAACCGGAGTATTGTATTTCCCTAAAGTGAAAAATGATTTTGATATGCAGCGCAATAAGATCAAGTTGTTTTCGCGCCAGGTATTTATTACCGATGAGGTAAAAGATATTGTGCCGGAGTTCTTGATGTTATTACATGGTGTTATTGACTCACCTGATATTCCTTTGAACGTTTCAAGAAGCTTTTTACAGGCAGATAGTAATGTTAAAAAAATCAACAGCTATATCACTAAAAAAGTTGCTGATAAACTTCAGGAGCTGTTTAACAAAGACCGTAAAGGATATGAAGAAAAGTGGGGAGATATTGGTCTGTTCGTAAAATACGGAATGGTAAGTGAAGAGAAATTTAATGACAAAGCAAAAGATTTTGCATTACTTACAAACACCAAGAACGAAAACTTTACGCTTGATGAGTATCGTGAAAAAGTTAAAGATTTCCAAACTGATAAAAACGGACAGGTAGTTTATATCTACTCAAACGACCCTTCAAAACAAGATAGCTTTATTCAATCGGCCAACAAAAAGGATTACGATGTGTTGTTGATGAATTCTGCTATTGATAATCACTTTGTTAGTCACCTGGAGCAAAAGCTTGAAAAAACTGCTTTAAAGCGTGTAGATTCGAGCGTAGCTGATAAATTAATTGAAAAAGGCGATGCTATTGAGTCTGTGCTTACTGAGGAACAAAGTAAAACGGTGTCGAGCATTTTTGAAAAAGCAATAACGAAACCAGGCATGCACGTAGAGGTGGTGGGCTTAAATCCGGATGAATTACCTGTTACGGTAACTATGGATGAGTTTATGCGTCGTATGAAGGACATGGCACAAATGGGTGGCGGAATGGGCTTCTATGGCAATATGCCCGACAGTTATAAGGTTGCTATTAACGGAAACCATAAATTGATTGGAAAGATCCTTAAAACAGATAACGAGGAAGAACAGAGCCTGCTTGCTAAACAAGCGGTGGATTTAGCTTTGCTTGCTCAGGGAATGTTAACAGGAGCAGAATTAACAGCTTTTGTAAGCAGAAGCGTTGAGCTGATCTAGGCTTTTAAATCTATAATGTATTTATATCCCGCCATGAATTTTTCATAGCGGGATATTTATTTTTAAGGCTGGTGTAGCGTTTTGACGGTCAGAGTCGTTTTAGTGAAAAAAAGTGTTAATGGCCATTAACCATTTAGTTTATTAATCGTAAAAAACAACCCTTAAAAAGATAGTACATTATGGAAATTTCAAACAAATTTAAAGCGATATCGAAAACACTTATTGCTGCGGTTACCATCTCAGCAGTATTGGTGTCTTGTTCAAAGGATAAGATAGACTATACACCACAACCGATATCTGCTATGGATGTTATCCATGCTTCTCCAACTACTGAAAAATTAGATTTTTATATTGGAGATACCAAGGTAAACAACGATGATTTTGCTTACACCAACAGAATTGACTATAAGCAAATTTATTCAGGAGAGAGAGACGTAAAAATCACCAAAAAAGGATCTTCTACCAGCGTTTTAACAGAAAAATTAAAATTAGCCGATCAAAAGGCATATTCACTTTTCATTATCGATTCATTTGATAAAGTAAAGTTCTTGTTGGTTAAAGATTCTGTTACCATGCCAGGTGCCGGTAAAGCGAAACTTCGTTTCATAAACCTTAGCCCTGACGCTCCTGCATTAAGTTTATCGATAGTTGGAAAAGATGTGCCAGTAGCTACTAATAAACAATTTAAAGAATATAGTAACTTTGAAAGTGTTGATGCTGGTGATAAAGTATCATTCAAAGTTAAAGACGCTGCCGGTGCTGATGTTGCAACGTTGGCTGATCAAAAAATTGAGAACGGAAAAGTTTATACCATTTGGGTAAAAGGACTTAAGGCAGCTACAACAGAAGAAATGAAGGTTGGAGCAGCTATTTTTACTCACTAACAATAAGATTTAATAAGCCGGCCTGCAATTTAAGTCGGCTTAAATTAAATTTATTTGGTTTGCTGTACGCTATATGATATGATTATAAGAAGAATTCTTAATTGTGCTGAAGAAGAATGCTCGGGCTTGAGGATATTATAGCGGGGTGTTTGAAGAATGACAACAAGAGTAAAGAGATGATCTATAAATCATTCTATGGCTATTTAATGGGCGTTGTTTTGCGTTATGTTAACGATAGAAATGACTCGGAAGAGCTTGTAAATGACAGTTTTATAAAGATTTTTAAAGGAATAACGCAATTTAGTTTTCCAAAAGATAACACCGAATTACAAAAGGCCTTTAAGGGCTGGATAGCAAGAATTTCATCAAGAACAGCAATAGATTTTTTAAGAACAAAAAGGACATACTTGTATGTTGATGATATTAGTGAGGATCAGCAACCGCTTACACAAGTCAATGCTGTGTCGCAATTAAATGTGCAAGACATTTTAAAGCTGCTTAATCAATTGCCGGAAACACACCGGCTTATTTTTAATATGTATGAAATTGAAGGTTTTTCGCACGATGAGATATCGAAAATGTTGAACATTCCAGAGAGCTCAAGCAGGGTATACCTTACACGAGCCAAGAATAAGTTGAGGGACCTGTATTCTAAAACATTAATTAATTCATATGCAACCAATTGAACATATGAAAGGATCTGAAGATGAGTTAATAGCTCATATAAAGGAAAGTCTGACAGGGCATGAGGAGGAGTATGTTCCGGGCTCATGGGAAAACTTCAATCAAATTGAAGGGAAAAGGAATGCAAAAGTATTATGGTTGTGGCGCTTAAGCAGCGCGGCGGCAGTAATACTTATTGCCGGTGCAGCAATTATACTTTTCACCAACAAAACAACAGATGTATTGCCTGTACAAAACGTACAACATAAGCAAAAGGAAACACCTGCCCCTTCTGTAAAAATTGAAGAGAACATTGTACAAGAAGCAGATTTGCCGATAGTGGAGAAGGAACATGAGCAATTAGCTGCGGTAAGAGAAAGCAATAATATATCTGTTTATACCGCTGCTCAAGAGCCTTTAAATACCCTTTCGGCCTCCTCTACAGAAGCAATTGCTGAAAAATCCAATCCCGTTGTTGTACCTTCGGTTCGCGTTCCAGATACTAAGCAAGAGATTGTTAAAACAGAAACGAAACCAATAGCAACGGAAAATAAAACCACTCTTTTCCAGGAGTTTCTAAACAATGAAACCAAAAAGAATCAGGGAGAAGTGCTGGCAAAATCATCGGCTCCCCGAAAAGAAGACAAATGGGAAATGGGACTTGTTGTTTCGCCATCATTTGGAAATACAAAAAAACTCAACATGGGTTATGGGGTAAGTATGGGATATGCTTTATCAGACAAAATCTCCTTAAACTCCGGCGTATCATATAGCGAAATGGCCGCATCAAGAAGCCTGCCTGCTCCTGTAAGTACCGCTATTGCTGGCGAAAGTAAAAATTTAGAATCAATAGAGGCTAAGGTAACCGGTATAGATATTCCGCTTGAACTGAAGTACCGTTTAAGTAAAAACCTGTATGCCAATGTTGGAGTATCTGCATTTGCCGTAATTAATCAGAAACAGAGCAACAGTTACATTCAGGAAAAATTGGTAGAGCGTGCTGTAAGTTCTGGTGGTGATGGATTGGCGGAGCTTAAGACATTTGCCGTAAATGAAAGGGTAGTAGAACCAGCACAGGATTCTGAAATTAAAGATGGAAGGTATATCGGATTCTATAATTTTTCATTTGGCTATAAACAAAAGATATCTAAAAATAAAGCCGTATCAATAGAACCTTTTATGAAAGTTCCAATGAAAGAGGTTTCTAAAGAGAATTTGCGATTAATAGGCACAGGCGTAAGACTTAAGCTGGATTTTTAGCGTTTATTTTTAAACGCGTAACTTTGCCTGGCTATGAAAGAGATGATGACGAAGAAAAATATTGTTAATGCGGTCTTTATAGCATTGTTTCTGGTGATTTTATTTGTTCCTTCGGCCAAGGCATTTCTAATGCAGGGCTTAATGGAAATCGGGTTGTTCAAACCTAAAACAGCACCAATAGCAAAGGGAACACCTCCGGCAGATTTGTCGGGAATTAAGTTCGAAGACAAGACCGGGAAGGTTACAGACCTCGGCTCATTAAAGGGCAAAGTAATTTTTATTAATTTCTGGGCTACCTGGTGCCCTCCGTGCCTGGCAGAAATGCCATCTATCAACAAGCTTTATGAACAATACAAGAATGATAAGGATGTTGTAT